>CAZJNL010000005.1:20393-24489 GCA_964546515.1 uncultured Oscillatoria sp. | reverse complement strand
GGAGTCCAACAAGGTGCAAGTCAAGGCAGAGGAGGTTTTGCGCCAGACGGTTGAGATTTTGACCAAGCTGTTTGACGTGACCGCGACTAAGGACTGGACGAACTGTCGCGCCCGTGCGGACGTGGTGGTGGACGGTCAAACTCTGCTGGCGCAGGTGCCGGTATCTTACCTTCTTTTTTTGGAAAAACAGCTGGCGGATTTGCAAACTTTTATTAAGAAGCTGCCGGTGCTTGACCCAGCCGAGACGTGGGCGTTTGACCCCTCGGCAGACTGCTGGGCCACAGAGCCGGTGCAAACTGTCCGCACCAAGAAAATCCCGCGCAACCACGTCAAGGCTGAGGCGACAGAACACCACCCAGCTCAGGTGGAAGTTTATTACGAAGATGTTACCGTCGGGTACTGGCGGACGGTGAAGTTCTCCGGTGCCCTGCCGGCAAGCCGGATCAACGAACTGCTCGGGCGCATGGAGCGGCTGCAGCAAGCCGTTAAGTTCGCCCGCGAGGAAGCGAACAACAGCGAAGCTGAAGAGCAGCGTGTCGCTCAGAGAGTGTTTCAATATTTGCTGGGCTGACACTTGCAGGTTTTTAAAGTTTGAGTTAATATAAAAACAGAGTACAAGCTCAAGCTCAAACTTTAACTTCAATCTGGTTCAAATTCTGCCACCGCTTGGCTTTGCAGCCCCAGTAGGAGCGGGATGAGCCAGCCTAGTTCTCACCGGTCTGGCGCGGCCTCAAGTTCAAGTTATCACTCTAAACTCAGCATTCATCGCCGATCGCCAAAGCGAATGTCTGGGAAAATTCAGGGTCGAGATGCTGGCTCGTATCCAGCCTGGGGTGCCCCATACCCCGGTAGTTTAATTGGCAAAACGCGACTCTAAGTTATCCTTATGCCCTGACTTAAATGCAATGGCGTGCGCAAATGGGCGATAAACCGAAACCCGGGAGAAGGCTACTCACCCGGGTTTCACGCATTTTCGGGCCGGTATTCCGCCCAGCTAATATCACATTCGGTTGATTGCAACATCTAGTAGGGTGCGTTACGCGGAGCGTAACGCACCCTACTTTGAAGGCTGGGGCGGGCCGACGCGGCTTCACGAAATCTTAATTTTTGTAAAAAGTTTTGATTAAGAATCCCCAGGGCTTTCCGTGCTCAGCGCCTTACGGCATCAAAGGTATGTCCAGATATCGCATTACCAACAGTTCTGCCAGGCGGTGCCGTCGTAGCACCGCAGCTTGTTGAGCGTGCTGTCGTAGTAGATCGTACCTTCGGTAGGGCTGGCCGGTGCGCTGGCCTGCGGCGTCAGCTTGGCAGTGCCGTTTACATGCAGGGTATCAGTCGGGGTTGTTGTGCCGACGCCCACCTTGCCGTCGCCCGTGACCGTGACTGAGGTCTTGAGCGTCCCGGCGTTGTAGGTCCGCAGGAATAAACCGCAGGTTCCTGTCGCGTTCTCGCGTCCGCAGGTCAGGTACGACCAGTTACCACCATTGTACGGCGCCATGTAGTTATTGCCGGGCATGTAGAACTGGAGTTGCCCGCCGTCGTTCTGGTTCTTGCCGAACCGGACGGTGTCGTCGTTGCTGTTGAAGGTCACGCGCAGCTTGTCGCTGCCGCCCTGGGTGCCCCAGCTGTTCGTGCTGCCCAGCAGGAACTCCATCTTGCCCTGGTATGGTCCGGCCAATCCGGGGGAGACTGGGGCGCTGGCGCGGATGGATACCAGGTCGGCATAATCTGTCGTGTTCCACGGACTCCGCGCCAGGTCAGGATGCCGATGTTTTGCCCTGCCGTCAATGCGGACGGAGCAGCCTGCGTACCGCCCGCCTGCTGCATCACCACCGCACCCATCCGAGTCCCGTAGTTCTCGGTGATCATCTGCGGGTAGCGGGATGCGGTCGGGTTCGTCACCGTCAGCCGTAGCACGGCATCCGAATCGGCGGTCACGACATGCAGGTTGCTTTGCGGCGCGGTGGTGCCGATGCCGACGCGGATGTTCGTGGTATCAACCGTCAGCGGCGCGGCGGTTTTCGCTGCGTTGAGCACCACCCGGCTGGTGGTTGAATCCTGGCCCGGCATGATGGCGATGCCATCGGTGGCGTTTCCGGTCTGGATCACATAACGGTTCTTGTACCACCCGCTGGACGAGATGCTGTAGTTCTTGGAAAAGAATCCTGTCGTGACCCAGTTGCCGCCGGTAAGATCCTGCACGAAGGCCAGGACGGACGCGCCAAGGCCGTTGGCCGTCGCATCGGCGTTCTCGATGCGGATATGCGTCTGCGCGTTCTGATCGACTTTGACGTGCAGCGGCTGCGCGGGTGCGGTCGTGCCGATGCCGACACGTCTGTTGGCTGTGTCCACTGTAACAACCGGTGTTTGACCGTCCGCTTTTAGCACCTGAATCGCTGAAGTTGAATCTGTAGCCGGTATTATCCGAGGATTTCCTGTCAGTCTGTTCCAGTCGATTTTTTCCGCATCCATCGTTACTGAATCCGGGACAAAGTTGTTGGTAGAGTTCTGGGTGGCCATAGATTGTTGTAGAAACACGTGGTGCCAAGTCGCGCCTAGGAGCGAGCGGCAAGCTACCGCTCAGCCTTAAAAGACGGACGGTCTTCTAACTTTCTAGTAGGATAACCTAGCTTCATTGTCGCCATAGAGCTTCCTGTCGCTGCAAAAACAACATTAAAAAAAAGACTCCGCACAGCAGGGTCAATTACCGCCAAGTAAAAAACCGCCGCCAATACGAAGAAAAAAGGAAGCGTTCCTGAAGGAAATTGTAAACGTGGCCTAGTTTACCAGGAAATAAAATGAACCCAAAACTCACCATCAGGAGAACAGGTTCGGTGAATTAGGCCCTTGGAATAATGGAGGTACGCTCCGCTCAAGTCTGTACGGTAGCCGGCAGCAAACCACTCGCCGTAAGGGTCATGCACAATTAAGCCAGCTTCGTCGTATCCGACCACAGTAATAATAGGACCATAAAGTGTAAAAAACCGTGAATAATTGCAGGATTTCCCGAATCAATCCAATCGCGGATTTCTTGAAGTGATGAATCAGTAACAAAATCATCCTGACATCCGTAATCGCGAACAATTTGAGCCAAATCCAAAGGAGAGTGTCGGTCAAGTCCAAGGTTTTCAGCATAAGAATATAGTTGATCTTCAAACTGACCTTCTCCGCTAGCTCGCTCTGCGTCAAAGTATTCAAGACACATAGCAAGAGAAGTGACATTACATGAGCCCGTAGGATTATACCAGTTGTCTATTTGAGACTTATAAGGAACGCGCAGTTTAACGCCTTACCTGTGATAAAAAGCTTCTTCAATCAAGGAAGCATCTATTTCCTGGCGCTCTCGGATTAGTTGAAAATGTCGCGCCATACCAGGTGTTCAGGCCGCGAAAGCTGGTTTCAGCAAAGGCCACTTTATAATGAGCGCCTTCTGGCCTGTGTGAGTGAAGGAGGAAATCTTTCAAACCATCTGCACGGAGACTTATTTTTTCTTCTGAAGCAAAATCGCGAGATTGACGTGTGCTGGCTTTCAAAATAGTATCTTTCAGGACTCTCAAACAAACACTCATATCAAACAACATTAAGATTTCCTTGACTTCCGACAACAGTCCAAGTTGTGTTAGCCGTCACACAGAGCAAGCGTAGCGCATCTCGTTGGTGGGTTGAAGAAATACTGCCGTCTGTCCCAGCTGTTGTCGGCAGATTCCCAAAATGGATTTGCTGACCGGTTTGCTGAGCGACTCTCCAGCCTCCAATTCCTATTCCGGCAACCGCTATTTCTGTCCCGACTGCCGCAGTGGCGGGCAAAGAGAGAACGATCGGAGCGCCGGCGGTTCCAGCATTGGCGATATAGCCGGTATTGACTGCCATAGTGGTGGCGGCTGAAACAGTTGACCAGGTGAAAGCCGCCAGCCCTCCCAACGCCGCCCACTGGCCGTCGCCCCGCAGCCAGGTTGTGTTATTCGCCGTTCCACCCCCTAACCGCGCCGTCGCAAATGTCCCTGAAACGACATCGCTTGCTGCCAAAGCAGTCCACTGGCCGTCGCCCCGCAGCCAAGTGCCGGTGCTGGCGGTGCCGGTGCCCAACCTACCCGTT
>CAZJNL010000005.1:6455-20293 GCA_964546515.1 uncultured Oscillatoria sp. | reverse complement strand
CGCAGCCAAGTGCCGGTGCTGGCGGTGCCGGTGCCCAACCTACCCGTTACAAAAACACCCGAACCTACGTCAGCGGCAGTAATGCTTGTGTCCCCAACGCTTATCCAGTTCGCGGCGGTGCTCGGAGGGGAAGCATTGAGAATGTAGGTTAACCCTGTGTCGAGCTCTTTAGCTCCGTCTCCAGGCTGAACATCAGCATCTGTCAGCAAGAGACGTGCTGCCTGGTTAGCAACAGGAACAATTCTCGTTAACGCAATTGGCGGCAAAACCGCCGCGTCTAATTTGCCATCGGCTCCGAGAAGAGCAACGTTAACAGTTTGCCAGCTAGGCAGTCCTGACCCAACAATTAGAAATTGCCCTGCTGTGCCTATAGGAAGGCGGACAAAGACCCCGTTGGCGTCACGATAATATAAATCTCCCGTCGCGCTGTTGGAAAGAGCAACTATAGTCCCTTCAACTAGAGTTCTATTAGTTGCGTTTTGTCCAGGCATTTTTAATCTTTAAAAAAGGTCAAAATTTCCGATAGCCGAGCGAACTTTCCACTTCCCTTCTCCCAGATAAAGCAACTCAGCATAATCGCTGGGGTCTGTGCTGCGCATGCCTCCCGCTGCTCCTGCAATAGAAGTAAGATTTCCAAACACAATCTGCTGGCCGTCTCGCTGAATTAATTTCCAGCCTCCTGTCTGGCCGTCAATCTTAATCTCAGAGTTAAGCGGCGCAGACTCTGGCAACCGCAAACTAGCCGGAGTCCCTTCCCTGTCTATTCGGTAGCCGGTGTTGGGTGACAAATCGAGACTTCTTTCCGTGACGCTTTGCCACGTCATTGGCACGAAAATAATTTTCTCTGGATTCTGAAGGCCAAACATTTTAGGCGTAAGAGACTCTGAACTGTAGCTCACCAACGCAAGATTCCGCAAAATTGTCTGCCAGTTCTTGGATGGTCGCACCCAGTGTTTTGTCGGGTAACGATTCCGTGTACTCTTCAATCGCGCTTTGAATCGACCAGGCTTTGTTCCCCTCTTTACCCCAGTTCGCAATTGCGCTATCCCAAGGCTTGTAGCCCGTCCGAATATTCTCTCGAACCCACCGCCGCACGTTTTTGTACAGCTCTGTAACTGCCAGTCTCTGAGCTACCATTTTTGCAGACTGAAGCAATCCAGTCCAGGCATCGAGAAGCTGGTCTTTTTGGTTGTCGTCAAGAATTGTCCAAACGCGAGCCAAGGTTTTGACTTTTATTTCAACTTGGGCAAAGCCGGCATTAACGCCGCAGATCATAGCTCCCATAGCTTGACCTAGTAGACCGCCGCTGTTGACAAAGAAATTACGGATGGCAGCTTGCTGCTCCTCCCAAATTTCCTTGTCTGACTGCTGCCAGTTAAAATTATAGAGGCCGGCAACTCCTCGCACAATAAACTGCGCGGCTTTTTTAATCGGGTTCCCCAGGGCAAAATTAGCGACGGCTCCTCCCACCAGAAGAGGAGTTGCTTTGAGCAAAGCAAGCAAGCCTCCCCCTCCTATCGCGCCAACTAAAGACCCTCCCACAAAAACGGTAGCGGCTAGGGCTAAAGCTCCCGCAGCGACACCAGCAGTAGCGCCTATAGGATCGTCATCAAACCAGCCTTTGAGAAACTTTAGCGCACCTTTAATAGTGTCACCTACTTTTGCTAATCCCGACTGAATTGAATTTAGCAAGCCCTTGGCGTAAAGAAGTTTAGCTTTAATCCAGTCAGCAGCTCCTTGACTGACTTTTAAAACCCACTCAGCGCTTCCTTTGATGCCGGCATAAACTGCCGACGTAGTTTGGTGATCTAAAATAATCAAAATTCAAACCTCTCGCTTAATTAGCCAAGGCTGCTACGTCCGCCTGAATGCTTTCAAGCAACTCTTCCGTGGAGTCTGACTGAGGGCCAGAGTATTTCCACAGCTTAACCAAAGCAGTAGAAAACCAACGCGGAATCTCAATTCTGACTGAATACGACATAGGCTCGTAACGAGGAAAGTGAATTAAAGTTAGCCGATCGCGTCTTATTTTAAAACGCGCGACTTCTATTAGCGACGCGAATTCCGAAGTAGAAGACGGACTAACAAACAAGTTTACGCTCAGCCACCCGCCAAGCCACCACGAACTTTTAGCATTAAGCGGAGAGTTAATACCCAGCAAAAGAATGTTGCTGTCAACAATCTTAGTCTTAGGCGGAATTGGAATGTAGAGACTCGTTCCGGGAATTTGAGTTGCCTGAAAAGACTCTCGGAACACCAAATCCCAATTAAGACTCTCCGTCAGTTGCAAAATTGGCTGTGCCACGCTATCACAAGTTCAAGAGAAAATCCGCTGCTTTTAGGCAATCTATAGGAGGCGCTTCCACTGCCCATTCAATTATATCAAGATAAGTCTCTGCGGTTTCCATCAAGCCAGTCTCGCACTCCTTTGTTTGCCACAAGCATTTTCTGAATCTCTTTCGGCGAAGCGTCAAGTGGTACAGAAAGAAAAAAAACATCTTCCAAAGAATCCGGAAGGATCAGACGGTTCATCTTATAGCACTCCTTGCTCCCCTACTATTGCCACACGATTTTTTTTGTCGGCTGCTTTAAAAGTTGCTGTTGCCGTTATGATGGCAGTGACAGCATCTTCAAAAGTGTCAGTGGCGTCTTTTTTTCCAAAATAGCAAGAGCAAGAATCTGTCTGGTGCCGAAAATACTTGTTCCCCGTTATTCTACTCTCACTTTTTGCCGAAGCCGCAGTGATGAGCCTTGTAAGAGTCAATCTTGCTGGTTTAAATTTTAATCCCTTTTGCGAGACTGTCACAGCCGTCGCGGCTGGCGCGGCTGTTTTAACCCGCCCCGTACTGGACGGCGCAGCAGAAAACTCTAGCGCAGAAGCCAAAGCACTCCGTTCTTGCCCGCCGCCGTCAGTCGGAGTTTTGATTCCAACAAAGAATTGAAGTCCCGCCGCAGAGAAGGGAACAACCCAGCCGTCGGTGCGAGTGTAAGTTTGCTTCTGAACGTTTAACGTGTCATAAAGTGTGGACTTTTCTCCCGGAGTTTTGCTAGACCATGCCATATATTTGTCGTAAGCAGCCTTGAGTTCAGGTGCCCGCAGAATATCTGTATAACGCTTTGCCATTTCTTCTCTTTTTGCGTGCTTGTAACTTGAACTAGATGAATGTGACGATTGACCTATCGAACCTACTGTCTCACTTGCTATAGGTAAAGTAGGTTTGCTTACTCGTTTCTACTGCTTAGCACTTTTGGCTAAAGCACCTGCGAGCAAGAGGCAGAACCTTGTCACTCTTCAACTATACAGCAATTTTGTCGTGCCGCAACAGCGCTAACAATTTATGCCAAGTTGTGCTATAACTCCTTAAGGGTTCCAAAAAAACGTATACGCGAATATGTGAATTTTTATCAAGGATAACCTTCCGCAGATTGCGCACAAAACATTTGAAATAACTAGGGCTGTTTTTAATCCTGGAGAAGGAGCTACAATAAATGCAACTTCTGTTGAGCAGCAGACAGCTGCTCACATTTGGCTGATTCAATCGCTAGAGTCTTCCCCGGTTAACGTTACGGGCATAAACTATTTGACTAGCAGTTCAAGCGACGATCCAGACGGAAAGCTGTCTGCTGAGCTTACACTTCCTATTAAAATTGCTGTCGCTAGCAATGGCGCGGTTACAATAGACGTGCCATCTCCTTTTGGTGTTGCTGCCTATTCTTCAGGTAGTGGAGATATGACAGCAAACAATCCTTGGCACGCCTTAGTTTGGCTTTCAATCCAACAGGCTAGCCTGGAGTTGGATCAAAAAGCTGATTCCTTTGTGCAATATAGTGTTGCTGGTTCCTTTACTGGAGTAGCCAGCACAAACGCAACTTTTTCAGCGACTTATAGCCTTCCCACTACTTACACCGTCAATGAGCTAGGACAGCAAATAAGAACCGCCAAAGAATACCTAAGCTAATGCTTCAAGAGAAAGCAGGCGATTCGTCAGGATCTTTAACCTATGTTTTGGATGCAACTGCATCAAACAATATTGTTAAAAGTTTTGACGCAAACACTCTTTTTCAAGAAGATTCCGATCTCTCAAGTGGCGATCATGAAAAAACTTCAAATAGAGATGTTCGATGCAACTGTCAGTTTGTCAAACAGCTTGGGGAGAGCGCCAATTCCTGATATTAAGCCAGAATCTACCGCCAATGAGCGGTTCAGTAAAATGGACGATAACGAACGAAAATTTCCTAGGATGGGGCTGGAAGTTCTCGTGGATCACTCTGGGAATGGAAGTTGGACTCCCAGGTGCGAAATTACTTTGCAAAACTACGGAGATAAGGAAAGGTCATTTCCTATTCTTCAGCCTTACCTCACTGCCGTAGGAGAGGTTTTTCTTTTAGGCCCTTCTGCCAAGTTAGCTGTAATAGTTAAAGATAAAGGCAACGGACTTCTTAAAAGCAGAGACAGAATTATTTTGACTCTTGGCTGGGTAGATAACGTAACGTTAATTCCCAAAGATAGAGGAGTTATTAAAACTGTTGTTCCGCTTAAAGTTACAGTAACTGACGAACGACGGAAAATACTCTACGACCGCCTAGGAAGGCGAGCCTATTCACTTCAAAACGTCGGCGAGCAGAGGTGTTGGTTTATGCCTGGTGATGCTGGCTCTAGTGTCACTCCTGGAAATGGATTGCTTCTTGATCCAGGAGGAATTCACTCTTTTGGCAATTCAGATGCCTGGCTTTTTACGCAGCCCGTATGGGCTGTCTGCGATTCAGGCAAAGATACAACAATTAGCGGATTCGAGGGAATTGGATAAGTGGGAAAACGCAGTTCACTATCAAACGGTTCAGAAAGAAAAGGCCGCCAAAGTAAAAGCGGTAAATACTGACCGCATTGAAGAGGTTCTTTCTGGAGCAAAAGAGCATGTCGAAATTGATTACGGAGAAGAACAGATTTTAAGCATAGAAGTAGATTTGCCTATAGGCAATATAGGAAGAGAAATAGGATAAGAAGGGATATCTAGCGTTAGCGCTGGGCTTGATTTAGGGATTTTAGGTTATAAGACGCACGACGATTATGATACTTGCACTAGAACGCTTACAGTAACAGTCAGTGGCGTTGTGGCTTATAGCGAGCAAGAAACAATTGAAGGATGCGTTCCCAAATATTCGCCACCAGAAAACCCGCCGCTTACTCCGGAAGATCCGCCGTTAGATGAATATTACGATAGTCCTGCAAACCCAAACAATTATATTCCTCCAGTCAACGATTTATTTGACGAGCCTGTTTTTTCCAACTGCACGATTTATTTGTATTAGGGAAGCGTTGTAAATAACTGGATTTGCCGAGACTATTCAGATAGAACAGCGACTTACAAGCGCGAAGATATTATCCCATTTATCTTCAAACTTTTTTTGCCTACTGGCGTTGCTCCTTTTGAATATGTTGATGGTTATACACTAGACAACGTTCGCAGATTTTGGTTACCAGATGGTTTCAAAGGGTACAATGTTATACATGAAGAAGAAGAAACTCACGGAGCGTTTGTTTATCGCTTGCCTAAATCTTTGTATCCTCCTGGAGTAGCTCAAACTTGGCTGCACTGGTACGGGTTGGTTCTTCCAGGAGTTTGGGGGTTGCCAATTTCCTTGGGCAGCGCTTACGCATCTTTTTATGGCGGTGTGTGGGAGTACGAACGCATTGAATGCTCTAATGACAACAATTTAAAATCAATCGGCTGGAGTTACGACAGGCCGACCGGCTATAGAATACTGTCTTGGGAATCAATCCCTAACGAAAAATTGCCTCGTTTAGAAGATTTTAAAAATCCTGGCACTCGCCCTACAGATCTCGGACCTCCACCATTTATACCTGATACACCTGATATGGACAATTGCTGTAAAGCTCAAACGAGCCTGCTCCGACAAATTTATGAAGTATTGGATCCGCCAAGTGTAAAGAAAACTTCTCTGCCAAAGCGCTTATTTTATCCCGACGGATCGGGACAAGAAGCTGTTGCTACCTATCCAGAGATCCTTAAGCGAATGATTCTGCAGACTGATAAGAATGGATTTCACCCTTTCCGGCTGAGGGGAAAAGATACAAATCCTGCGAAAGAAGGAGATCAGTCGGTAGACATGGAAGTAAAAAGTCTAGCCGGTGCTTTGCAGCTTCTCTTGCAATATGCAATTGACACGGAAGGCGATTCAGACGCAATAATGGATATCCTAGTTCGGGCAGCTTACGAGCTAATGGTTCAGCACAAAATGTTGGCGGTTATTGATGCTCGGACGGACAATATGGAAGATTTCCTTGACTACGAAGTACAACAGGTCAGCGCCAAGTTGCCATTAATGTTTAATCCGCTTGCCGGAGCTAAAAACGACAAAAAAATAAATTTGGATAAAAATCCGGAAGAAGCGACTGAATCTTTGTTGCCATAGTTACTAACACAGACCGATCACCCAATAGCTGTAACTCAAAACGTTAGCAAGAAAACTTTGACACAATATTTTATTCAGATCCTTCAGGCTGCGCAACTAAATGGAGGTAGAGTTTTATGACCCGCCCCAAGCCCAGAGCTGATAGAAGTCGAGTAGAAAAGCCCAGAACTAAACAGAGCCGTGAAGAGGAACGCCAACAGATTAAAAATAGCTTGCGCTTATTAATCGAAGCTGAAATCTATTCTTTGAACATTGAAAGGCATTTGCTCAAAGAAGATGTTAAAGCGGCACTGGGAGTGGGGGATATTACCGCATGGATGTCCCAAGTTGAGCAAAATTATGTTGGGAGCGTTGTCAATCAGCCTGCCACAGCTGCTACTGACCCGAATCGCCCCAAATTAAAAATCGTTTCTAAGCGCAGGAAGAGGAAAAAACAATGAGTGCGAACAAAGAAACCGCTGCCCTGGAAAATCAAATCACTGCAATACTGTCACGCAATACAGTGACAGATATCGCAGGTAGCGTTTCAGATGCTCCTGACAAAGTTTCTTACTGGGATGTGATTTCGGTAACACCTAACAGGTCTAACCCTAGCAAAAATTTTTTGCTGTCGGGAAACCCGGCAATGCTCGCTCCGCTAACAAGTTTAATTTTGGTTCTAGACAAGCTGCTTGGCAGTGCCGGTGAAAGCGTAAACCTTGATGAGTGGATAGTTAGGTTTGAAAACTGTTTCCCAGCGGGCAAATTCAAACCTGTCGATTACGGCGTCACTACGCCCTGGGGGCTGGACAAAAGTAATCTCCCTAAAATTGTCAAAGTAGAGGAAGTAGGAAATCTTATTACGCTCGGGTTTTTCCCAGACCGTTCTGTGGAAAGCGAGTTTTACCTGTTTACCGGCACGCCATCCACTTTAATTGCGCAAATCCACAATTTTTTTGCGTGCTACCAAGCCGGACTAGGCGGGACATTTCTTGGCTATCCCACAGAAGAATATCTCAGGCCTCCGGCAAGAAGCGGAATAACGCTTAAAATAGTGCTTTTACCCACACCGCAGCCAACGAAAAAAGCTGGCTATGGGCAGAAGCAAGTTTCTGCGTCAGGGAGAAAAGTTAGCGTGTATCCAGTGCAGGTGACAGTGCCGCAGCCCCGCCGCTCAGAAATCTCTTTTCAGCGGCTCAAAGAGGTTTGCGGAGGAGAATCGGGTCTTAGTTGGGGGAATTGGAAAGCCCGAGCTTATTTAGCTGACCAGCCCACAAAAAGCCTTAAAGGTTTGCGGCAGCTAGTCGCGTCTGGCGCGTCAAAGGGGCAAGCTGAGTCTAATTTAGACAGGTTTCTATCGCTGACAGACTGTTACGTTGCGGCTCGGACTTGCACTGAAATGGATCTAAACGTGGGAGTTAAAGGGGAAGACCCCCTCAGCTCTGTGACTAAATCCTATCAGGTCTACCCTGGGTGGGTGTTTATTGGCAATCCAATGCTAGTTCAAGTTAATAACCCAAAATACAGCGGGAAGGTTACGCTGATCGGTCGTCAAACTGGAAAACAGGCTAAGCTTTGGCTGTGGCCAAAGTCTGAGCCAGCTGGGTGGGCTTCTGTTGTTAGCGATTTAATGAAGCCGGTGGAAGGAGCTGAGAGTTAAAAAACAACTCCTCACACAGCAAGTGCAGTGGCTATCCTTGCGATTTTACCGCAATCGCTTCTTCCAGAAGACGGAGCGTATACTCTTTCAACGTTAATCGCTTTGCAACCGCTTGAGTTTTTAGTTGTGTGTGCGTCTCAAGAGGAAGTTTAATGTTGATGATTATTGTGGTATCGGATGAGGCTGTATTTTCGGGCGAGGTTATTTTATCTTCCATTGGTGTAGAACCTAAGAGCAAACAAGATTTAAAAGTCTTCTCGGCTTTTTAAATTAAAGCACCTACGAGAAAAACAGAAAATACCTCTTCTAGGTAAAAGAGGAACTCGAAGAAAAATCCGGAAAGTATTGCTCTGTCTGGGATAGGGGGATATTATAAGCGTGCGGGTTTTACTGTAAGTTCCTCTTTTTCCTCGGATTTTGATTTTTTAGGAACTCTTTATGCCGAAATTCGAACGTCACGGTCAAGCTTCTGTTCTGTCCGAGTCGGATTACACAAAACTATTAAAAAATATTAAAAATGAGAAACATCGTCTCTTCCTCTTAGTGGCGAGATTTACGGGCGAAAGATGGGGTGCCATCTGCCAGCTGCGGGTTGGCGACGTTTACCGGAACCAGCAGAAGGGAGAGATCCACACGCACATCACCTTTCGAGCGGCTACACGAAAGGCAGATCCCTCAGGACTGAGGGAAACGAGACAGGTGCCAATTCACCCTAACTTGGCCGTTGCTCTAAAAGCGTATCGTCTGGCAGAGGGCCAAGAGTGGCTTTTCCCGGGATGGCTGGATCCATCTCGGCCAATGAGCCGTCGCAACGCAGACAAGTTTCTGCGAGTAGCGGCAGAAAAAGCAGGGCTAGAAGGGGTGTCCTGCCACTCCACTCGCCGAACATTGATCACCAATCTCTCACGAGTCGGTGTGGCCACGACCGTGATTCAGAAAATTACCGGACATCGCGATCTGAAGTCCCTTCAGCGATACGTGGAGGTTTCGGATGACCAGCTCAAAGAGGCTGTATGCCTTCTCTAGCAGGCGGCCCTCCAGCGGCCTCGCGCGTCTTCCTGAGAGCTTCTTCTGGGGTCGTCGCTTGGCCGGTGGCTAGCATTCGCGCCACGCCCAACATCACCGCTCGCACATCGGCGCAACGGTCGCACAGCTGGATTTTGGCGTTCGTGCCAAAAAACGGTTCATAAGCGATGAAAATTGGTCGGCTTGCAAGAAGCTCCGCGCTGCACCAGTTGCAATGGGTTTTGAGAGTCACAGTCACACACTCCTAGATGGGTGAGAGGGTGGCACCGGCTCACTGCCGGTGCCGTCTGGAGCTAAACAGCAGCTTTACCGCGAGCGGAACTCTTTGCCCTGGAAGAGCCGCGCCTCCAAGACTTTACGACTTCTCCAATTTTAGCCGGAGACGTGCCGACGGCAATCAAGCTTTCGACAACAGCCGCTCGCTTTTCCGCAATCGGCGAGAAGCGATTCCCCCCTGGGATGTGCAGGACTTGGCGTTGGCGGGACTGAAACCACACAAAGCGGAAATACTCGTTCCCCCCATTCGCCGTCCCCGCAGGACGGTATGTTTCGACCCATCCAGTCGCACCACCGGCTTCCGCCACCGAATCCTCTCCCGCCAGCGGGGTCATCGAGGTAGTGCTGGGTTCGGCGGGAGGCGCGCCGGTACTGGCACCACCGACTTCCGCCACCGAATCCTCTCCTGCCGGCAGGGTCATCGAGGGGGTGCTGGGTTCGGCGGAGCGTGCGCAGGCGCTCTTTCGGGCAAAATCGATGACCAGAGGAGCGCCCTCCTGGTAGAGAAGGCTCTCCCTGAGGGTTGCTAAGCAGGCTTTTGTCCAAGCGAGATTTTTGCGCCAGTGGGGGAAATAGGCTTCTGCCTGCTTCCAGCCGTCTCCTTTCCTGAGGGCGTTGAGGATTGGCGCTCCGGAATCGGAGGATAGTTCCAGCCCGTATTTGTCACACAACCTGAGAAGCCACGGCAGAGGGGGCGAAATTCCTTGGGCGCGCCGATGCCAGGACACCCCAAAAATATGGACGTGCTTCACGACCTCGGACGCGGTGGGAACGACCAACTCCATTGCAGAGCGAAACACAGGAAGCATCTTTTTCTGCCGGCCCAAAATACACCAGCCCCCAAGACCTAGAACGTCTTCAGCCTGGCAGCGCTCCAGAATTTGACTCGCGCAACGGAAGTATTGCGGGGCGTCTACCCCCTGGCAGGCAAAAACCAGAGTGTGGGGAACCCGCTCTCTTTGTCCCGCCAGGAAATGGGCGGCAGCCACAGTTTCTTTCACAGCGCTTTCCGCTTCGGGGGCACTCCATCGCTGTTTAACCCGCTCTCCCTCAAGAAGCTTCTCGTCAATAAGTCGGTCATAACTAACCAGCCAAACCCCCTGTGGCTGGCTTGAGAAAGCGCTTAGCACCAGAAGCTGGCGATCTAGGGCTCGCTGCGGAGGCACCCGTTCTGTTCGGACTTCGGAGAACGCTCCCGAGTCAAGAAAAACTGTTGATTGACTAAGTTTCAGCGAAAGCAAACTTTCTGGCAATCTGGTTAAAGCCTTCCCTCTGGCTACCCGGACGGGGCTGAGCTGCAAGTCTCCGCAGAGATTGTTGCGCTCCCCCTGGTAAGTCGCTGCTTGGGCGTTAACAAAAAACCGCAGGTCGGGAGAGAAGTCTGCTTTCCGGACACCCCAGGCTTCAGCGCAAAACTCCCTGAGGGCTTCCCGGAAGCGAGATGAAACCGGCCCGCCAAATGCCCGAATCAATTTTTCCGCTAGACCTTCTGGGTCCAGCGTTTCTGGGTCGGGGGCGTCGAATTCGGTGGAGGAAACGCCAAGGGCACCAATTCCCACATTCGCCACCGAATCTGAGTGCGCCGGCACAAGCGCCGAGGGGGTCGCGGATTCTGTGGTGGGTGCGCAGCCGGCACCAATCACCGCCGAATCCAGGTGCGCCGACACAGCCGCCGAGGGAGGCGCGCCGGTACTGGCATCCGCCACCGAATTCTTCCCTACCGGCACGAGCGGCGAGGGCGGTGCGGATTCTGTCAGAGGTGCGCCACCGACATCCGCCACCGAATCTTTCGCTGCCCCCGCAATCGGCGGGGGAGGTGCGGGTTCGGTGAGAGGTGCGCCACCACCCTCCAGATTCAGGTTTTTTAGCAGCAGTCCTATCTGGAAGGAATTCAGTTGAGCCAAAGGCCCAGAATATCCCAAAACCGCCCTAACCCATTCCTCCTGCTGAGTTTCCCCCCAACTCCTTTCAGTCCAAAAATCCCTGAGTTTTTTCAGGAGCTTTTCTTGTTCGCTGCCACTCCACAAAAAAAGCGCCTGAGGATAGAGTTCACTGACAAAACCGCTGGAGTGGTGCCGTACAGACGCAAACCCATCGGCAGTCCAGCCCAAAAAAATTCCAAAAGAACAGGCCGGACAGCCATGAAACCCCACCTCCTCTCCTGGGGCGAACACCGGGAGCGACGATTTAGTGAGGATACTGCTTGCAGTGCGTTCCTCCGCCACCACTGAACCGCTTTCAGTGCGCGCCGAAGCAAATTCGGTGGGAGCATTCCCACCACCAGCATCCGCATCAGCTGCCACCGAATCTTTCTGCGCCGGTACGGGCACCGGGGGCGGCGATTCGATGGGACGACACACTACTTCGCCGGCCCGCCCAAGAGCACTCTCACGGAGAGGCTCCGCGACGCCGCTGACTCCAGCATCGATGCTGGAGTTTCGCGCTGCTGCGTCCGCAGGGAAGAGCCGGCTGTAACGCCCGTCAGCGGC
Organism: uncultured Oscillatoria sp.; assembly: GCA_964546515.1. Classification (GTDB taxonomy): domain Bacteria; phylum Cyanobacteriota; class Cyanobacteriia; order Cyanobacteriales; family Oscillatoriaceae; genus Oscillatoria. The sequence goes on along the minus strand of CAZJNL010000005.1, from coordinate 8,428 downwards.
TGCTTCTTTATAAGTGCCCAGTTGGCGGCAGAGGAATTGCCTCAGGGCTTCGGCAGCTCGCGGAGCAGCTGCCTGTGTCGCCTTCAGCCTCTCCCAATCTCCGTCGCTGGGGCACAGCCAAAAGTTGTATTGATTTTGCAGCCCAGGGGCGTCCGCCGTCTGGAGCATGGCTGCAGTGTGACGGAGAATCTCGCAGCGTTGACTCGTAGGAACCTTCCACTGGTCAGAAAAAGGCAGATATTGTTGAGGGGAATGCCAATTCTTCACAACTGTTGGCGTAAGCGGCGACAGCACTGAGGAACCGCCAGCTTCTGCCAACTTGCTGCGGTAATTGCCCAGACTCAGGAGAGTCTCACCATAAAGCTTAAGAGTCCTATCGAACTCGTCACGCAGGCGCAGTGCCTCAACCCAACTCGACTCGTCCGGTATGCAGTAAACAAGATGCTGGTAAGCATTTCCGTCGGTGCCTGCAGCGCCCTCCCCTTTCAGCCTGACGGTAGAGGGCGTGGCGTAGACGACAGACTCAACCAGCAGTTGGGGGGCGGCGTAGGCGGAGAATCTGTCGCCCACGGCTAACACCCAAGGAACAATGGGAAGGCGCTTGCCCTTGGGCGTAGGGATCGGTTCAGGGAGATGGGTTTGCTGGGCGACTTCCGCGCCGAAACCTGGAACTTTGGCCGCTCTTGCCAATTGCCGCAGCTGATCTGGCTCCAACTCAGACAGTGAGTTGCGAAACCCCAACACCCCAAAGATCCACGATTCGCAATCGACCTTGCCCCAGCCCTTTTTGAACCAAAACGCCTGGATTTGCCGGATAATTGCAGCTTTTTCCTCTGAACACACCGACAGGACTGTCGCGGTGGGGGCAGATTCGGTAAGAGCGGATTCGGCGGGCGTAGATTCAGCACCGACATCTGCATCCATCACCGAACCTGAGTGCGCCGGTAAGCCTGTCTCAATCTGCGCAAATTCGGTGGTGGTTCCACCGACGCTCTCGGCACCAGCATCAAGAGAGCCTCTCTCGGCTGTCACAGGATCTGAAAAGACTCCTAGCCAATCGAATTCGGGTTCCGGCCAATCCTCGATCAGCCCATATCTTTCTTCTATGGGGAATAAACTTTCCTCCTCAGCCCCAGCTTCCTCCCAATCTTCCCGTGCTGACGGCAGCTCGATCTGTTTGGATTCGGTGGAAGCTGCGCCGGCCGAGAGCGTCCCCTTGACGCAGCTCTATCTGCTCGAATTCGGTGGGAACACTGTCACCACCGGCACTCTCGGCAGATGCCGCCGACCCCCCTTGCACTGGGGCGAGTACCGGGGGCGGCAATTCGGTGGCAGCCACACCACCGGCACCTTCCGGCACCGAATCACTGCTCATGCCAGCACCTGCAGAGATTGATTCGGTGCCAGCACTCGTGGGCTTCAGCTGATCGAGTCGAAACAGAGTGAAGCAAAGGGATTCTTTAAAGAACACCCACCACGGCTCCTCAAGGGCGGCGCAAAACGATCTGCTCAAAGGGCCTGTAGAGCTCACCTGTTCGCCCATCCCATTCTTCCGCCGGATCGGCAACAACAACTTCACACCCCGGGCTCAACCCTTCAAACTTGTCCAGTCCTGTTTCCTGTCGCCACAGGCTTTCCGGCACCAAACTCGTTTCCCGATGCAGCATGTTTATAGCTCGATAGTCGAGGGAGATCCACCACTGCCGGGGGTCGGGAGGAGAAGCGGGGGCGGCGACGGAGCGCAGTTCCCACAGCTTGCGCTTGTGGCAGGAGGAAAGTTCGTGAGGCGATACCAGGATTCCTGCATACCCATTCCATTCGTCTCCGGGGAGAGCTATAACTACTCGCATGCCTTCCTGGAGCTTCGGTGCCGCCAGGGGTGCCGGCGCGGATTCGGTGGTGGGAGCGACAGGTGCCTCCAGGGGTGCCGGCGCGGATTCGGTGGTGGGAGCGACAGGTGCCTCCAGGGGTGC
>CAZJNL010000005.1:3173-6355 GCA_964546515.1 uncultured Oscillatoria sp. | reverse complement strand
GACAGGTGCCTCCAGGGGTGCCGGCGCGGATTCGGTGGTGGGAGCGACAGGTGCCGCCAGGGGTGCCGGCGCGGATTCGGTGGTGGGAGCGACAGGTGCCTCCAGGGGTGCCGGCGCGGATTCGGTGGTGGGAGCGTCCTTCTCCTTGTCCTTCTCACCGGCACCCTCACCCTCTCCTGGGGGAACCGACACCGGCGCAGCAGGAGCGGGTGGTTCGCCAACAAAGCCAGCTGCTCCCTTGTCTTCTATCTCTTTCACCACCGACACCGGCGATTTCTCCTCCAAGCCGGTATCCGCAGCCGGCAGGGCGTCAAACAGAGACAGCTGGATTCCAGCCTCCCGATCCTTTCGCTGAGACTCCTGAGTTTCGATAATCGCTCTGATCCAGGGGGCTTTGAGGCGAAGATTGCGCCCGTAACTGCTGGGGTGCTTGGGCCGGGCAAACTTCGAGAGAATTTGCTCCAGCTGCCCGACCGTCTTGACTGCGAGCTGCGCTTCTGTGTAGTAGATTTCTCTTTTTTTTCTGGGGGCAAGTGTTGCGGTCATGGTCTATCCTGTCGTTGTTGTTTTGATTTTCGCCCCGGCTCTTGTTGGCCGGGGCTTTTTTGGATTAGGGGATCTTAGCGGAAGCGATCAATATCATCCTCATCCTCGTCGTCAGCGTCCGCTTCCCCGTCCCCGGGGCTTGCGGGGGGCTCCTTTGTCGCAAGGTCGTCGGCTTCTTCGCTCGGCTCGTCTTCGACTCCGAAGTAAAAGTCAAACGTTCTCCAGTCGCCATCGACCGCTTTGACGATCGCCGGCATCAAATCGTTGAGAAAGCCGTCCACAATCTGACCGCAGATTTCCTCGGAGTCCCGAACCAGTCCAATGCCAAGGTCTACCCCATCGGTAGACTCGACAACCTCACAGCAAGCTTCCAGGAGCTCGCTCGCTTTTTTCGCCCAGGGCTTGTCGGTTTTGGCGAGTTCGGTGGCTATCTCCCAGGCTTTTTTTGTGTTCATGTTTATCCTTTGTGAGTTTGATGAGTGAGCGAGTTAAAAGGGAATTGGGTTTTTTTCCGGGTCTTCTGGGAAATTATCCGATGCCTTGACCGCGTAGCGTTCCAGGATTCCTTCGGCTTCGAGGTATCTCTCTTTGAGAGCCTGGAAGCATTCCAGCCCGGTGCGGTAGTTCTCCCTGATCGTCTGAATCTTGGCCAAGTAGCCGCTGAGCTCAAAGCGTGCGTCCTCCAGCTGTTTCTGCGCGTCTTCCAGCTCGGGTGATTGGCCCAATTGACAGGCGACCCAGGATTTCAGGTGTTCGAGCGCTTGTTCTGGGGATTCGTCGGAAGAATTTACTGCCGCTTCGGCGTCTAGCCGAACGGACTCATAATTTCCAAGATTCTTTGTCAGGCCAAACCTCACGCTCGTGATTTGAACCACTCACTGTACCTCCTATTTAAAGTATTTTTGCGACCGCCTGGGGGCGGCCCGTTCGTATGTCCCCCACTTTTTATTGCAAAAGCTACACAGCCTGACCCGGCGGATAGACCGTTGGCACACAACTTGACTAATCTCGGCATGCCGGCCCCACTGCCCGCAGAGAGGGCAGATCATCCGCGGCGAATCAGGGGCGCTGCTCTTTTGGTCTTGGGTCATCCGGCAACCTCCTGGGGTGGGAAAGGGAAGACAGGGAGGGGCAATCCCTGTCTGTCAAACAAGTGCTTTTGAGCGCTATCCTGTGGGTCATAGCCCGGCTCCGATGGCTTTGAACAGGGCGTGATGGGTGGCCTTCGTCGCGAACGAGCGGTAGTCGGGGGTAGTAGGATACCCTAGGCGGGGAAGGAGATGCGTGCTGATGGCCACGCTGGGGAATAGGTGCCATTAATATGAGTATACGCATATTCATCCCCTCCTGTCAATGCGTATGCGCATTTAAAATCTGGTCACATCTTGTGTGCCCTTATGGCCCTGATGAGAAGCCACTAATCTTCACTGTCCGTCGGCATTGGCCTGTTCATATCGTCAGGCAGCTCATCCAGTGTCTTCCTCAGCGCACGGCAGAGCGCCTTTATTTGAGGGATGGTCAGCTCCGGTTCGTCCTCCCCCGTTTCCCAGCGGCTGATAACCGATTGATGCAATGTCTTTTTCCTGGACTTATCAGGGATAAGTTTCGCTAACTGTGCCTGCGTAAGGCCAGCTTCTTCCCGCAGACGCTGCAGTGCTGGCATATTCGTTGGACTTCCTTGTCTCTTCTTTTTGGCCATCTTAGCAAAAATATCCGCGCACGCATTGACAGACGGCTGCTTTATGCGTACACTCATATTAAAAGGAACAAAAAAGGCAGGCACCGTCCAAAAGTGCCTTAAGTGCCTGCCCAACCTAAACCTCTATACTGCCAAACCCTCCCCCGGTCTATAGCCCTGGAACCCCTCGGTTCTGGAGCCTTCCGGGGGGCACCCAAAAGGAGACTGCCTATGGCCCAATGACCAACCGTGATAGAGGACGGCAATACACCCTTTGTTTTTGCGGTCGGGTGAATCCCAACCACCCGACCCTCCCTGGAAAAGCAGGCGTCCGCTCCAGAGCGCCAACCTGTGCGGGCCATTAAAGAGCCTGGACTGCAAGACAAGCTGTCGGTGAAGCCCCACTCCCGGCTCGAAGTGCTTAAGGCAAAGCACAGATCGAAGCCATAAGTCGCAGCGTCGCAGGCTCCTGTGTGAATGCCGGTGAAGCCTGTACTGCCAAACCCTCCCCCGGTCTATAGCCCTGGAACCCCTCGGTTCTGGAGCCTTCCGGGGGGCACCCAAAAGGAGACTGCCTATGGCCCAATGACCAACCGTGATAGAGGACGGCAATACACCCTTTGTTTTTGCGGTCGGGTGAATCCCAACCACCCGACCCTCCCTGGAAAAGCAGGCGTCCGCTCCAGAGCGCCAACCTGTGCGGGCCATTAAAGAGCCTGGACTGCAAGACAAGCGTCACCGCGCCTCCAGTCGCCTGCCGCACCGGCAAGCCAGCACCTTCCCCAGCGAGAGGGCACACTCACCCCCAGAGCGAGAGCGAGACTCGCCACCTGGGAGCCGAAGGTTCAGCCGGCAGCCGGTGCTCCAGAAACCCCAAGCCAGCTCGAAGTGCTTAAGGCAAAACACAGATCGAAGCCATAAGTCGCAGCGTCGCAGGCTCCTGTGTGAATGCCGGTGA
>CAZJNL010000005.1:0-3073 GCA_964546515.1 uncultured Oscillatoria sp. | reverse complement strand
GCAGCGTCGCAGGCTCCTGTGTGAATGCCGGTGAAGCCCCACTCCCAGCTCGAAGGGCTTAAGGCAAAGCACAGATCGAAGCCATAAGTCGCAGCGTCGCAGGCTCCTGTATGAATGCCGGTGGGCACTCAATCTGCGAGCCACTCACGAAACCACCACTCCAGCCTGGAGTCTTGCACAAAAACTTGGAGTTAAGTATGGCCAAAACAGAATCTGTAGAACCTGAAAATTTCAGGGCGTGGCTGTCGCAGTTTGTAAACGAGGATTCTCTGCTAGGAGATTTAGCGCGTGCCGTCGCAGCAGATGCCGGTTGGGAAGGGAGAACAGCAGCCAGTCTACAAATAAGACTAGTCTCTTGCTGCGCCGACCCCTCCGTTATCAGGGCGTTCGCAATGGCTCGCAATAAATATTACGAGGAAATGGGAAGTGGAATTCGCCAGTCGCAGCACGCAGACCCCTTGCGTGAATGCCGGTGAGCGCCCAAGCTAGGAAGTCATAACTTTTCTCTTGGAGAGTTTTATATGGTCAAAGCAACAAAGTTGGCTCAGCTGGAAACGGAAGTTTTCGTCTGCAAAAAATGCGGGCAACTGTTCCAGTGGCGACAAATTGGGGAAGCAAAATGGCGGCGGGTCAATCCCGATGGTTCCCCACACAAACAGTCATGCCTGTAGCAAGTCACCAAAACAGCAAGTTGATATGGCTTTTTGTGAAAAATGTGGCCCAACTATCGAGTGGCACGTCACCAAAAGCGGGAAGCGCACGCCGGTCAATCCGGATGGCACTCCCCATTGGGCGACGTGCTCCGACCCCGACAGCTTTCGCCGTCGGGGTGACAGGAATCCGGCTGCTTGAACCCTCTGGCAAATCAGCCGATGAAAAAACGAATTCTCACCCCAATTTTCTTTCTGGGGGACAAGGGAGAAGTCCTTTTCGGTGTCAGAGTGGTTTTCAAAGGTATTTCTGACGTCGGCCAGCGGTGGCTGCTCAAAAGCGGCTACGCAGAAGCGATCAACCTCTGGCTCTGGCAGCAGAAGCCCATCCCCGGAAAAGTTGACCCTGATCAGTGTAATCCAACAGCTATTCACCTCTCTCGTAGGGATCGTCCCAAAGAGTTGCTGCCGTCGATAGCCCGAGTGCCTGTAGTCCCCAACCTGCCCTAACCACTCACACAGAATTAAGCCGCTGCGCTCGGAGAGCCTCTCCTTGCGCACACAGCTTACGCACGAGAGTTCCTATGCCAAAACGCAAAACTTACGCTCAGCGGAGCAATCGCCGGAAGCGGCGAGGTTTAAGGCCAGAGTCCACAGACCACCTCCACAGCCGGCTTAACTTGGCTGCGAGTAATTTCCTCCTCAGGAGACTATGCGGAAAGCAGTCTCCTTTCGAGGGGTAGTTCGGTTTTGGCGGTCGCCCTGACCGCCGCCGGTTCTAAACAGGAGGTAAAATTTTGAGCGCTCCGAAAGGATATGAATCGAGAAGAGTTCAAAAGCTTCTTGAAGAAGAATTTTCTTGACTGCTTTCAGGAAGAAGCCGGAGAGGGTTCCCCATGAGAAACGCGCTCCAGCCGTGGGCAGTAATTTGCTTTCTGCCAAACATGCAAAGACTTGTGGTTCTGCGTTGCCGCTACCACTATCAAGCTGAGGGATACGCCGGTGCCCTCAAACGGTTGCAGCCGGCGTCCTATTTTGAAGTTGTTTTCAACCCTTGAGACTATGGCCAGCTATCACGAGTTTGTTCCCTTAGATCCTGTTCTAGCCTTTGAAACCCACAAATTGCTATCCGGCATCAGGGCAAGTTTTAGCGCGTGGGGACAGCCACAATGGTCTTTCCCTTACTGGCAGGTTGACTCCAGCCCCAGAGCGCTCGAACTTTTCAGGCAGAGCACATGCGTTCTCGACCGGCTGCAAGCCGGTCTCCTTTCCAACGGGCTCCTGGGAGTGGGAGAAATTGAGGGCTGGGAAATTCTGGTTCCTCCTGCCCGCCGCTTCCCAGGCTTCTTCCCTTGGGAGCGGGCGGACTGGGATGGGACCCTCCCAGAGCCGGCTGGCCGGTGGGAAATCTGGCGGTTTCGCGACTGGCTAAATGACCTCTGGGAAAGCTTGCTGATCTGGAACCCCACCGAGTGTGTGGGGCTGCTCCTCAATATCAATTGGCCAGAAATTGTGCTCAACGACCCCAATCTCGACCCTGATGACAGTGAGGAAGGTCTTGATTGGGACGGCTGGGAGTGGGACTACGAAGATAGGCTGTACCAGTTTCTTTTGGCTTTCGAGCTCGCCGTTGAGACCGGCAGGCAGCTGAGCCTTGCGCTCGCCTAGCAGTCCTAAGTCCAATCGTGCGAACGCGAGCGCAGAAAAATCCCGCGCTCGCGTCGGAGCATAAGTTTCGCAAAGACCCAATCATTATGCCACGAGAAGAACTATTTGCCCCTGACCTAGCCAAAATCCGAGTGATTTGCCCGAGCCAGCACGCGAAGCTGATGGCTGAGGCGATCTCTGTTGTCCTCTGTTCCCGCCCGTCATTTCTCCCTGGTGGAGATTTCTGACCCCTATCCGAGCAGGCAGAATCCGAGTCACAGCCGGGTGTACGTAACAATAAAGATTGGTTAATCCACCGCCTGATGACCTGCTGCACTGACAGGCACCGGCACCCTGCCCGGGGAGCCGGTGGGCACTCTGAACCAAGTGCCGAAACCCCTTCCCAAAGGGGTCGCGGGATTGGTTCCGCGCCACCCCATCCGCCACTTAAGGCCCCAATTAAGAAATGGGCATTCGCGGCCCCACTTACTTCACGGGCAAGGGTTGCGGGAAAGCGGGCAAGGCAGGGGGTCCAAACCCCTGCTTATTGCAAAACTCCCCTACGCCCCGGTATGGAAACGGGCACTCGCGGCCCCTGGGTGATTCGTGGGCTAACTCGGGAGTAAGACAAAACCACCCAAAAGCTATGAGCAAGCCAATTATCGGCCTCGACATAAGTCGAGGCAGAGCGGATATTTTTGTGTCTTTTCAAGAACTTTCTGTTCCTCCCCGGGATTTTTATGAGTCGCTAAATTTCGATCTCTACCACTTTCAAA
>CAZJNL010000004.1:0-24961 GCA_964546515.1 uncultured Oscillatoria sp. | reverse complement strand
GGCTGTGGGGTGCCAGACGGGAGCGGAGGTTGTCTCCCCTCTTCCGAATCCGGTACGTCTGTTATATAATGGGGGGCTAGTCTGCGCTTGCGGTCAGCCACCGCTGGGGGGGGGTGGTTGTTGGCGGATCGGGGTGTGATGGGGTAATTTGGTGAAACGGGGTGTGCCGGGAGAGTTTTGGGAAAGTTTAGAAAATTTTTAGGTTTTACCCCTTGCGCTTGCAGGTGTTCCTGTGCTAACTTTAATAACTGTCGGACGCATAGCTCAGTTGGTTAGAGCACTACGTTGACATCGTAGGGGTCACTGGTTCGAGTCCAGTTGTGTCCATTGTGTGAAAGCCAGTCAGGAAAAGGGGTTCAGGGTTTTGGTTGGGTCGGATTGACCACCATAAGGCATCGAGGAGTGTGACAGACGATGCCGATTTGAGCCATCTCTAAGGATAAAATAAGGATACGAGTTTTCAAGGGTTTCAAGCATGGCTGGACACCGCAACCGCAAAGGAACAGTAACGGTTCAGAGCTTTAAGGGAGTTCTCCGACTGGTATAAAGTTATTTGGGCAAGCAGCATTATCTCTATTGTGGATTGGCCGATACCCCTCTCAACCGGATAGTGGCTGAGGGAAAGGCCAAGGTCAGAGAGGGGGATTTGGCGACCGGCAATTTTGACCCCACCCTGGCCAAATACAAGCCTGAGCGTCAAAACCAGATTTCTGCTGTGCAACTGTTTAAGTGTTTTATGGAGCGCCGCTCGCGTCAGGGTTACGAGCGCACTCTGGAAAAATACAAGGGTCTTTTGAGTAAACTTCAATAATTTTTTGGAAACAAATCAGCAATTGCTATCTCTGAATCTGACGCTGAAAGATTTAAGGAAAAATTAGCCGGGGAAATTGCTCCCATCACCTTGAAAGAACGAATCAGTTTACTAAAAGCTTGTTTGGATTGGGGAATCAAACACAAAATGGTGACATAAAATCCTTGGATAGATATCAAAGTTAGAGTCCCACCCAAGCAAAAACCTAAACCTTTTACTAAAGATGAAATTCAGAAAATTCTAGCGGGGTTTCATAATTGGTTCCCTGATTATGCCGATTTCGTGGAATTTCTATTTGGCACCGGCTGCCGTACCGGAAAAGCTGTTGGACTTCAATGGAAACACTTAAGTGATGATTGCAATAACGTATGGATTGGAGAAAGTCTGAGCCGAGGAATTAAAAAAGAAACCAAAACAGGACGCGAGCGTACTATTCCTCTAACTATCCGCCTTCAACAACTACTTCTTTCTCGTCGTCCTGCTGACCCTAATCCTGAAGATTTAGTTTTTCCCGCTCCAGGTGGGGGCGCTATCGATGACCATAATTTCCGCAATCGGGCTTGGAAACAAGTTTTAGAGAAACTGAATATTCCCTACAGGAAACCGTACAGCGGCATACTTTAGTTTCTCATGCTCTTGAAAAAGGGATGAATCCAGTTAATGTGGCTGAATTAACTGGACATAACGTGAGAACTTTATATCAACATTACGCAGGCAGTATTAATCCTTCTAAGTTGCCAGATATTTTTTCTGACGACTTTTAAGTTGATTGCCAAGTTTCTGAGATTGATAGTAGGCGATTGCTCTTTGATGATGCGCTAAGATCGCACGGCGAAACGCCTACGAGATGATGGTAATTCATGCCACAAGCAATTAAATCATTGAGCAATTCTTCGTGATCAAGCCATTCATTCCCCAGCGCAGTGGATACCCTCAACGAGAATCCCTTGTTGACGGTATATAATAAGCGTTCTGGGACTTTTTGAGATAATTTCTGCGGCGTTTGTTAACAAATGTCATTATTTTGTTTTGCTGTGAGATTTATAGTTAGCGGTCATGCGCAAAGAATCTCAGGCAATTGTTAGCAATTTGATGCTGTATCTGTGAGGGTCAATTTCGTTAATTAAATTCTGGCATTATCCAAGTATCTTTCTAATTTTGTTATGGGTTTTGTCAGAATTATTATTTTGCTAACCTATCATTTTAACTGTTTTAAATATTTAACTAATAGTTAAACAGTTGGAGAGCATTGGTTTAGATAACATTTCCAAATTTGAGAATGGTTAAGCATGGGAGAAATCTGCAGACAAAATATCGATTAGGAAAATTACCTTTGTCCCGGATAACTCCTACTTTTCCTTTTTTGGCCAAATTTTCTAAAACCTGGCTTATCCAAGAGGCGCTCAAGGGCAATTTTTTGGCTAGCTGGTAAGCTGTCAGAGATTTTTGGGATTGGCTGAGAAGTTCCAGAATTAATTCTGGTGTTGTGGCGGTAGGAATTTTGACTCCTTTTCTTTTGATCCGTCAGGCAACTACTCTAGTACGTTCGGGTGTCCAGCCAAGTTTCTGCGAGATTGTGCTGACCCTGTTGTGTCCCACTAGACAGGAAGAAAACGCCTCGATTAGGCGGTTTTCCTCTTCTCTCCTGGCCGTAATTCCTGGGGCGGGTTTGAGAGCCGGTGTAGAAGCGGAGGTAACAACAGTGGAATCAGACAAGACAGATGCCTTTTTTTTCGCATGTAAAGGTGCCGGTGTTGATGTGGGTGGCGGTGACGGTGCGGGTTGTAACTCTGCTGTTGGTGTCGGCGTAGATTTCAGATACCGTGCTGGTGCTGGTGCGGGTGTCGGTGTGGGTGCGGATATCAAGAGCGTAGATGCCAGTGTCGGCGGGGTTTCTAAAGACGGTGCTGGTGTGGGTGCGGATGTTGATGCAGGTAAAGCGGGGACAGTAGGAGAAGGAAGCCGATTTAGTCTGCGTAACCAGACTACGCATTGTTTGCAGATGGAATCTTCGGTGAATTGGCGGAATTTGGGACTGCCGGTACGATCGCGGCAGGTCTGGCACCAGCCCTAACTACAATTTGTGGCCATACACAGCGTTGTGATTGAAATAGGGAGGGTATGATATGACTCTCCAAGGAGAGGAAGGAGGGATGCGTTTGACTATGGCCAAGTGCTTTAGAGCAAATGTGCTCAACGCCTTACGGCATCAGAGGTTATGGCTAAGTGCTTTAAAGCAAACCAATGGCCAGATGTAGAAGAGGTGGACATAGGCAAGATGCCGGTGGCATGAGAGTGACGTAGGACAGATGTCTCGCCTGTCCCTAGAGGTGGGCGCAGGCGAGACGCCTGCGCTACGCCTTAAAGAATAATTGCTCAACGCCTTACGGCATCAAAGGTGTGGACAGGTGAACACTTCTTCTTTTCCCCCCAGAGGAGTCTGCTCAACGCCTTACGGCATCAGAGGTGTGAACAGCACGGTTCAGACTGGTATACTGCCGGGACTGGTCGTGTTCAACGCCTTGCGGCATCAGAGGTTGCAATAAATTTCAGGCTTTAAGTTGTAATAGAAGTAGCCGGTGGTACGGCTACTTGTGCATTTACCTGTTGGAGGTCTTGCAGTAAGGCATGCCTTACAATATAATAGTGTCATAGGTTCCTTACGCTGTCAAGCGTAAGAGATGAAAAAAAGAAAAGTGCATTGGCAACTTTACTAAAAAGAAAGAATATAACACAAGAACAGTTTGCTGACATTGTAGAGAAAGGCTGGAAGGGTATTTCTGGACGGCCTTTATCACGGCAAGCTGTTAACGCTTGGGTTAATGGACGCGAAATTCCAAAACTTTCCCCAGCGGAAGCGCTTGTCGTTATTGAAATCCTTGGTTGTACTCTTACAGAATTGGCCCTTGCTTTTTCTAAGGATAGTCAAGAAGAAGATACTAATGACAATGAAAAAAGTCTTGGCAATGGAAGGTAAACCATACATAATGAAAGTATACCTTACATTAAAGGTGCAAAAAAGTGGCCAACAAATTGCCGACAAAGTTTCAAAGCCTTGACTTGGAAGGATTTCAGATAGATCAGCGGCAGTACACCAGTCTGAACCGCGAGATGGTGGATATGGCCTGCGCGGTACTTCAGAAAAATCGGATTGGAATCGTTACACGCAGTGTCCAAGCAGCGTTAAAAACTATCTACGGTATCGGGGGGTGAGCAGACACGGTGTGGGGGCTGCACCGGGAGTGGCGAATCGATAACCTGAGGGCGCTCAAGCGGGGTAAGGGCGAAAAGGACTTGGTGAGCGCAATCCTTGAGGCCACGGATGATGGCCTGTTGATTGACGAGGAGATTCCGGAAGACTATTTGAGTGCGTGCCGGCAGATGGCTTTAGCCAGTTACGGACTAGCCTATCAGAAGGCTGATACAAGTATTAGCGGCGATCGGATGCGGGCGCTGACCCAGGAAAATGATTTGCTGCGCCAGCAATTAAAGGATTTTCCGCAGCTACAGCTGGAGTTGAATTTCTTTAAGGCGGAGTACGCGCGGCAGCGGACAGAGTTGCGGGAAGCGTATTTGAATTTGAACAAACAGCAACTAAGTGAATCGGAGGAGTTCCGCAAGTAGTTAGATTCTTTGTATCAAGAACGCAATGATTTGTTCGGTAAACTCTCTGCGGCAGAGAAGCGCTTGGCAGAACTGACGGATTTGGAGTCGAAGGAGCGGGAGCGTCAGGGAGAAATTTCTCGTCTGGGTGGGCAGTTAGAAGCTCGTGAGCGGAAAATTTCTGCACTGCACTCCCAGATTCAATCGCTGCAAACGACTGCCGGTGAAAAGCAAGTGCTGGAATCTCAAATGACGGTGGTTCAAAATCAACTCAAGGAAGCGAACGAGACTATTACTCGCTTACAGGCTCAGCAGAAATCTACTTCGGCACTGGAAGTGGATGTAGACTTAGAAATAGCCAATCGTTTGATGGCTGAACTAACGGGTGAGAATGAAAAACTTCAATCTCAGCTGGTTCAGCTTCAAGCTCAACTAAAGGAACAGCAAGCTTTGTTGGATAAAACCAGTAAAAAAACGGGAGTATTCCAGTAAAGAGTAGCAAATAGCATTCATGCTATTCTCTAGCAATAGCAATCAATTGTTAGGCTCTTGCTAGATGTTTAAATGCAATTAATCTTTAAGCCCTTGTAGCGCATAAGGAAGCGCGGCAGTAGAACGGAATTGCGTCGCAATCAATCCTTTACAGAGGCACCTAACGGCATTGAAATTGTCGGACAATACTAAAAGTAAAGTCATGGGTAAGCGTGTACGCTATGCGAAAAATCGGGAGAGATAGGCTTACGAAAGGAGCGGGTGTACGCTAGGCGAGAAATCGAGTTGCCTCAAGGGCATCTAAATTCTATATAATTAAAGGGAATCCGCGAAAAATCAGGTAAATCAAGTGAAATGAAACACATAGTTAAAGAATTGGAATACATGTTGGCGGCTCGCTATCCGTTGTTGTACATTATCTCAGCGGAGGAAGAGACAGCGGAAAGAATATTGCTGGCGGTGGCGCAATGCGCTAAGAGCGCACGGCGCAAAGCGCCTACGAGAAAGAGTCAAATATTTTTCTGGGATTTCAGTCGCGGTTGGGCTGATAAAGAAGGGGCGGACAAAGGGAATCCGATGGGCGCTTTGGCTCGGTGTGCGAAGGCTTCTGGGGAACAGCGGGATCTGTTTGTACTGAAAGATTTAGCAACTTTGATAGCGCCTGCATCTGGGGGGAAACAAATATCGGCTGCTCAGTTACCACTGGTAAGAGAGGTGAAAAATATAGCACGAGAATGTTCGCGCGACCGACGCACGTTGGTGTTGCTATCTGACCACCTGAGATTGCCGGAGGAACTGCGAGAAGAAACGACTATTGTCGATTTTTATCTGCCGACACCAGAAGAAATCTCAGGTCTTCTAGAGGAGCTGGTAGGAAAGAAACTTAAGCTTGAGGAAGAGAAGCGGGAGCAGTTGGTAAAAGCCTGTCAGGGGCTGAGTAGGTGTCGGATTAGTCGGGTGTTGGCGAAGTGTCTGGTGAAGTCAGGAAAAGTTGATGAAAACGCCATTTCGGCTGTTATCGAGGAGAAACGTCAGGCGGTGCGCGAAACAGGGATTTTAGAATTCGTGCCGGTGCAAGCTGGTTTGGAATCTGTTGGCGGACTGGAAAATCTCAAAGCATGGGTGGCGTGCGCATTCTTTTAGTGACAAAGCTCGCGAGTACGGTTTACCGGCACCCAAAGGTGTGCTGCTGGTAGGGATTCAGGGAACGGGCAAATCTCTGAGTGTCAAAACGATTGCAGCTGAGTGGAAATTGCCGCTGCTGCGTCTGGATGTGGGACGGCTGTTCGGGGGAATTGTCGGTGAGAGTGAGTCGCGGGTGCGACAGGTGATTAAACTGGCAGAGGCGATTGCTCCGTGTTGCTTGTATGTGGATAAAATTGACAAGGCGTTTGGTAACATCACGAGCGGCGCTGACGGTGACTCCGGCACATCGAGGCGCGTATTTGGTACGTTGCTTACCTGGATGCAGGAGAAAACCGTCCCGGTGTTTATTATTGCCACTGCAAATAACACTGAAGTTTTCCCGGCAGAACTGATTCGTAAAGGCCGGCTAGATGAGCTATTCTTTCTCAACTTGCCTAACCGAACGAATGCAAATCTTTCAATTCCATCTCAATCGTTTGCGTCCGCATCGTTAAAATGAATTTGATTTGGATTTTTTAAGTTGCCGGGCAAAAGATTTCTCTGGCGCTGAAATTGAGCAGGTTATTTACGAGCCCCAGGGATTTACACGCGGAGAAAAATTTACTCAAGGAGATTTGCTGGATGCGATTGCTTCTACAGTTCCTCTTTTCAGACTCGCTCAACCACAAATTGAAGCTCTAAAAACTAGGGCTGTCAGAAGTGGATCTAAATCTGCTAGTAAACAGGAAACTGTTTCTTCTTCTGATTTAATGCTTACGCTTCTTGAAGTTGATGCGGGAAGGATAACATGCTATCGCTTTTTGAGTTTGATGTTTATTTCAAAAAGCCAATGAAAAAAATATGCTCGCAGTTGCTATAATGAAACTTGGGCGTTCTTTAAGACCTGGTGAAGTTGTTCATCACCTGGATGGTGACAAAACCAACAACCATCCTGATAATCTAGAAATCTGCTCCAGTCCCTCTGGCCGCCCATCACAAAAACTCTATGCAAGAGATTGAACCCTTGGAAAAAATTGATGGGTTGTGGTTTTAACGGTTTTGAGTATCTGGCAGGAATTCATACTTAATACAGCGCGGAACAGGATCATCAACGATAGAAAACAATTATCAAGGTGTTAGGATGTCAGTTTATTCGGTTTAACCATGACCAGAAAAACTTTAATGTGGGAAATGTAATTAATCAGATTATTCGGAGAGTATAAAAGGTTTTAATCCATTGAAATCGCCATCGAGGTGAAGAAATTTAAAACTTGATTTTGAAGGTCAGACAATTCGCATATTTTGTACTTCAGATAAGCCAGAATGGGGGGCTCAGGATATATGCAATGTGCTAGGAATTATTAATCCTAGTCAAGCACTTGCTAATCTCAAGAATAGAGACAAGGGTATATGTACCATATATACGCCTGGAGGGTATCAAGAAATGCTTACGGTAACAGAATCAGGACTGTAACGATTAATTTTTAAATCTCGCAAGGTTGCTGCTGAGCGTTTTCAAGATTGGGTATTTAACGAGGTTTTGCCGTCCATCCGCCGCACCGGCAGCTATCAAGAACCATCACTATCCCAAGCTCCCCCGACACAGCTCACCATTGAGAAAATAACCACTCTGCTAACCCCCTGGTCAAACTTGCCGGCTTAGTTGCCAGCTAACCCTTGGTCATCAGCTAACCCTTGGTCGCCCTACGCCATGCGCTTCAACTACGGCGAAAACGAGAAGCGACTTGCAGCGCTTACGCGCCGCTCACGCTAATGCTGGCCTGACAGAGGTTAAACGTCCAAATGATTATCTGAGATGCGGCTTTTGAGAATTTCATATGTACTGTCCATAATTTTAACAATTGACTAATAGGACTTGGTGTACTGGTTTTTGATACTGGCCTCTAACGTACTGGCCTTTGGAGGAGGCTACTGACGCTGCGCTAGCGTATACGTCTTCCCACAAAGTGCCTGCATAGAATAAGAAAACTAGATTGGCTGTTTCTCTGGCCATTGCTGGCCATTTAGGCACAAACGAATCGCCCCTCAACCTTTATATCATAACCGGCACCACCAATAACGTGACGAAAGAAAATTATCCGTGGATGGCTACTAAAGATGGCCACTGGATAACCGCTGGAAATGGCTATTGGGGAAGATGGCGGCTGAAGATGGTCGCTGAAGATGGTCGCTGGATTCCTGTTGGCTAGCTATTTCTAACAGTTAGGATCAAATACTCCTTAGGCGCTGGCCTTCCCGCAGGGTGCCTGCACGGAACAGCATTTATAAAGAAGTTCAGGGACTTGTCCCTTCTCCATTATCTAGGAACTTACCCAGGAATAGGAATTTATCCAGAGATTTTTATAAGTATTTATCCAGGGATTTATCCAGATACTTGTTGATTATTTAGACTCGGATACTTGTCCGCTACACATTAGCTGTTAGCTGGTGTGAGCTCCACTTATAAGACAATAAATTCACGGCTAAAATGCTATCGTTTTTAGAGTTCTGCTGGAAATTTATTCTAAATTTAAAATCTAACTTAACTTGGCAAGTTATGACAGGAAAATACTCAAATATTAGCAGGCGTAAATTTTCCCAATCGGCTCCTCATCTGTGGCACTTTTTCCAATCAGTTTAATTGGGAGGAATTGTTCGACGATTTTTCATGTTTTGAAAGCTTTATCACTTAGATCGGCGTTCGCAATGCGCTAAGAGCGCACAGCGCAAGCGCCCACATCAGGAAACTCAACAGTTGGTCAGCACGAGGTTATTTCTACAATGATGACGATAAAATGCGCAAATCAAAACGTGTGCCCGGTTTCCCCTTTGAAATTAAAGTCCGGGGTTTGTCTCCTGAATCTGTTCTTACCTTGATTAATAGCAAATAGCACCTGACGCTATTTGCTCTTGAAAAGTCAGTAGCGATATTTGCTACTGACTTTTGATTGCGGCGGAAGCGGCGGACGGCGGACGCATAGTCAGAATTTGGGTTGTTCAAGAATTCCTGTCCCTTATATCTTAAAGACATCAAACTCCCATGGATTAAGATAAGGTCTTGATTATTTCCCAATCAAAACTTGCAAGGTAACACCCAGAATCATCGAAAGTTATGGCAATGAGTTTTTGTCCTTTGACTTGAGATAAGCTGGCAACTTGACCGGCTTATAGGTTTCACGAAACCAACGGCGGAACATGGGAAGATAATCTTCAAGGTATGCCAGGAACAGGATAAGTTCAACCCTGATACCAGTGATCATAATGAACTCGGATATCATCAGGGTTAATTCTCTGTTTCCAAAGATAGTTTGACCAACACTTTCCAATGCTAGTATCAGGAGTTAGGCTATCTGGTTGAACATAACCCTTGGTTTCCCGTCGATATACTAATTCCATTGTCTCGCTATAGATTGATAATTAACCAACAGAAACTGCCTTTTTATATACTACAAACATTTTAACTCGTTTGTACCAGTAAAGCTCATATGAGAGTTGCTTCAGTGATGCCTTAGCAATTTTTTCGCATTCCAGAAAATACTTGCGAATTTCCTTACCTTTGGCAGTCCCCGCCATCACGCCTAGAGATTTTAGACAGTCTACAGTTAAGTAGATGACTTCCTTTCGTGCGTTAGCAGCTAGCTCTTGAGGGCTGAAACCCGAATAGTTGACAGATTCACGCATCTGGGTAACAACGTAATCTACCCCTTCTTCAAAGTTCCGAACAAGCTTATCTTTGGCGTTCGGCTTCTTTGCGTAACCAATCCACTGCCAAGCCAAGTCAAAATCAATCGGGAACGGTTCGGTAGACTCTAATAAAGTTAGAGCCGTTTCTTTGGTTAAATCCATGTAGCTACTGTACTTAGGTTGTGGTTATACCTGATTCAGTGTTGACCGTACTTTTCGGGTTCGCTTTGCATATTCTAGCTCTAAAATATTAAAGCTTCTACTAATTTAGAATTCAATTGACATCTGTCGCGCAGACGCTACGTCTACGCGCAACTGCTACGCGCAACACACACGGATACGATATCCGGCATCTTTGGAACCCGATATCCAGTATCCCTCCCGATATCTGTTAGCACCCGCAGCACCCGATATCCAGTCACCATCCGATATCTGGTCAACATCTGATATCCGTCAATATCCGATATCGGGTCGGCACCCGATATCCATCAGTCAGCACCGGATATCGGGTCGGCATCTCCGGTCGGCATCTGGCACTGCTGTTACCCATCTGATATTTAGTTGGAAAAACTTAATATTTTATTCCCCAAGGTCATCTCATATCAAACATTTTGAAAAGCCTGCGATCTATATGATTAAACCAACTTTAATAGTTTTTTATATCTGCGTTTTCTGGCTGTAATATTAATCATTTTAGATCGGATTTATAAGGAAGCTGAAATTTATAATGGAGAAACTCAAGCAGTATCAAAGACGAGTTTTCCTAAAACATCGTCGTCTGGCTATATTTGACCGACTCAGGGAGAGTTCACCTCAGGTTATGGCTGACGCTGGGGGCGCATGCACAAGGAAATTGACATTGCCGGTCCGATTGGAACCCCGATTTTCGCCGCCGCTGACGGTATTGTCACCTACGCCGGTTGGAATGAAGGGGGCTATGGCAATCAGGTGGAAATTACCCCGAAGGCCAAGAGGTTAAACAAGGCCAGCAAATCGCTGAAATGGGCAGCACCGGCAGGAGTACCGGCCCCCACTTGCACTTTGAAGTCCACCCTCACGGAGGGGAAGCCGTTAATCCAATAGCTTATCTTCCTAACAATTTTGAAAAAGTTTCAGAACAATTCTGAAATATCAACACGTTGCTCCCGCCAGTAGGCTATACACCTTCCCGCAAGGTGTCTGTACCAAACAGATAGCGTCATCCGTTATTCGTTATCCTGCCGGTGCGTAGCGCTATCTGAAATGTTATCTGTGCCAATGTTCAAGGACGCTGGCCACCCGCATCCCAAACAAATCAGGGAGACTGCTGACGCAGCCACTACTCCATCAGATGCGGATGGCCTGGGTTAGCGCAGTGGCCATCGGCAACGATTTTCTTTATGGCACAGCACAATAAAAATCTAGAAACCGTGCTACCCTAGAAAACAAACCAGCAGGAGTAAAAAAAACCCCCGCTGGCCAACCTCTAGCCCGCAATCCTTGCGGGAAAGAAATCTTATTATGAGTCTATTTTCGCGCCACGCCCGCGCCTTCAAGCAGTTGGGCCTGCCACACTCGTTAGCGTCCAGCCCTGTCCAGCTTCACTGGCTGTCTGTCAGCGGCTACCTGTCCAGTTTACCAGTTTATCAGTGCGCTGCCTCTGACACTCTGTACCGACTGGCCCTCGCTTACCACCGATTAACCAACGTCCAATAACGAAATCTCAAGCCACCGTCCACTTTTGATTGACTAAAAGTTTACCCGAAATACAAGAAATTATGTAGACGAAAAAAAAATAATCGGGATAATATTTAATTACCCCGATTTGGATTCTCACCGACAGGGCGCAAGACTCCCTCTTTCTTTTTTCAAAGTGCCGTAGAATTCGCTCACGAGTCTTCGCTCACAAGTCTACTTTAATAACCTCTGATGCCGTAAGACGTTGATCACTCAGGTGTACTTTCCATACCAGGCGGTGAATATTCTGTCCTAACCTTTGATGCCGTAAGGCGTTTAGCACCCGTAAAGCATTGAGCACACTTAGAAGCCAGACACAACGGATTAGTTAGAGACCTGTCCACACCTTAGATCCCGTAAGGCGTTGAGCAGCCGTTAGGCGTTGAGCACCCCGTAAAACTGTTAATTTAGAGAAAAGGAAAATCCCCGTCCACACGTTTGATGCCGTTAGGCGTTTAGCTCCGTAAAATGTTAATTTAGAGATAAGGAAAATAATTGGATTTAAATTCAATTGTTTTCCTTATTTCTAAGGGAAGCAAATTCCCATACAATTATTCCATAAACTCTCTAGAGTTTACAGAACCAAACATCCCAAATTACAAACATTAAAAAAACTCGGCTGGCCGTCCTGTCTGCGTTGGTGTCTTTGTCTTCCACCTCCCCATCCCGGCTCAAACCAAACCGAGCCAGAAAAAAAACAACTGTCTTAACTCTAACACAAGACTGGCGCTCTGTGTTAGCGCAGCAGTCCTCGCTAAAAAGTCTGGAGGGAAGACAAAGGCCCAATAAAGAGAAAAGGCCACCGGGGGGAGTAAACCACCGATGACCAAACATTTAACAAAAAATTCAATGATAGAACTAAGCATAGCACATCAGTATTGCAAGTGCAAGCGTTTCAGGTCAATAAGCAAATTTTGCTGGTTGGTTCAAGAGTCAGTGGAGGTGGGCCAATGAACTTCACCTACCTCAAGGGAAACTGTCCTATCTGCGCCGGCGCTCGGCGGGACTGCCGGCAGTCGTTTAGTACCGGACTCTTCCACTGCCGGGACACTGAAGCCCGCCCCACCGGCTTTACCCTGATTGGCGAGGATGCAATCGGCTTTCGAATGTGGGCGGACTCGACAGTAGCCAACGCTGCAAGTGAGGAGTGCACAGAGCAGCGCCGGCAAGAGCGGGAAGCTCGCCGGCGTGAGGTTGACAACGCCAAGCGCAAGAAACTAGAGCGCCTGCTGCCGGTGGAGCAGCGGGACAGGGAAATCCGCCGGCTATTCCAGCAGTTAGGACTCTCACGAGATCACCAAGATGACCTGCACCGGCGCGGACTGTCAGACACAGAAATCAATCGGTGGGGGTTCCGGTCGTTTTCTCAGGACTATCTACACCTGTCCGCAACCGTATCTCCCAAGCTCGCCGGCATCCAGCGCAACGGGCGATATCTGACGTGCCGCGCCGGCATGGCCATCCCGTGCTACGACACAGACGGACGTATCACCGGCTGGCAGCTGGCACCCGATGACAAGAGTGGCGGTAAATACACCTGGCCAAACAGCGCCAGCGAGAAAAACCCAGACGGCCCGAGCAGCAAGTTGCCCAATGGGGAAATGCCGATACAGGTAGCAAGAGTTCCCGGTGCGCGTGCGGTCGGGATGATTGAAGGGATTTTGAAGCCACTGGTAGCGGCGAGCCTGTCCGGCTTTTCATTTGTTGGCGCGTCCGGCGGGCTGTTCCTCTCCTCTCGGCAGCAAGTCGCAGCTGCGCTTGCAGCGCTGACCCAGGAAATCGGCACGCGAACAGTGGCGTTTTACCCCGACAAGAAAGGATTTCACAACCCCCAAACCCACCGGCGGGACTGTGGCACTATCCGGTGGGTTCGCTCCCTGGGGTATGACGTGAAAGTCGCCTACTGGGGACAGTGGGACGGCACTGTGATGCTGGATTTCGACGACTTGCTGGCTGCCGGTCGCGGCGGAGAAATTCAATTGTTGCCGGCATTTGCATATCTGGCTCCGGATTTTGCCGGTGCGGATACTGCCGGCAGTAGCGAACCGGATGCCGCCGAATATGCCGCCTACGAACAGTGGCTTGCACAGGAAGAGGCAATCGCAGAGGTACAAGCAGCCGAGGAAACATTCGAGATTTTGCAAGCCTGCTTCTTGCAGGCCGCCGCACACGAGCGGAAAATCATGCACCGGCTGGGTTTCCGGGAATCGGCAGCGACGGCGAAGATGCCGGTGCCGGTGCGCGAGTATACGCCAGGAGCGCGAATCGCGGCGTGGCAACAGCTCCAGAAAGCCGGCTACAAATACGTTCTAGACCTATCTGCTTGCGGCACCGGCAAATCTCACACAGTAGGAATTGTACAGCCGGAAGATTTTGGTGCCCATCGCGTCATCTATATCAGCCCGGAACACCGAAACCCAACAACTGCTACCCTTGCTGAGTGGTCGGATTTGGAGGCACGGCACAACGGACTGTTTTACGATGCTGCCGGCAAATTGCGCCGCCGACAAGATGACTCATATCCGCTGGACGTATTGGCGAACTGCGGAAGAACTAAAACGCTGGCAGCTCTGCGGGACAAAGCTATCACCGATGCTGATCTGGCATCTACCATCTGCACAAAATGCCCACATTTTGAGGCGTGTGGCTTCGGGGCAGTCTACGGCTACCGGCACGACCGATTCACCACCCTGGAGCAGTCTCGGTTCCGGGCGCACCCAGCGTCCCTACCTCACCCTGCCGCAGAGTGGTACAGCGAGAACACGCTATTCTGGGATGAGTCCGCTTCATTCCCAGTTTCCTGCCAAATTTCAGTGACCCTAGCGGACATCAAAGACACTTGGCTCACACTCCTCAGAACGGAGAATATGGCCAGCAGCGTCGCAAGCGGGATTGTGGAAACCCTTTACAATCTGGCCACTGGGAAGGAAAAGACTGGCCGGTGGGGGTTGGACATTCACCAACTGCGCGAAAGGCTTTCCTATACAGCCATCGACTATAAGAAGGAAGCCTGCCTGCTCGCTCAGCTATTTGCCCCGGATTTGAGCGTCTTAGACTTTGAGAAGCAATTTGACGTGTCGCTCGCTGACTTGCCCGCCGGCAAACGGAAGCGTCTCGCCGAGCGTGACGAGGAAGTTGCCAAGAAAATTGAAGAACAGGTCTACAAA
This sequence comes from uncultured Oscillatoria sp., assembly GCA_964546515.1. GTDB lineage: Bacteria > Cyanobacteriota > Cyanobacteriia > Cyanobacteriales > Oscillatoriaceae > Oscillatoria. The sequence goes on along the minus strand of CAZJNL010000004.1, from coordinate 10,363 downwards.
CAGTGGCTGCTGCCTTTCCTGGCCATTCTCTCCGACTCCGGGGAAGGGTACGCCAGCTGGCAAGCCGGAAAGTTGACCTTAACCTTGCCAGACCGCCAATCAGCGGACATCGCCCGCGCTGCAAAGCTCAATGTTATCCTTGACGCCACCGGCACCGTTGAAGAGTGGGCTGCCAAGCTTGGAATCAGCACCACGGACATCGCCGTTTGCCGGCAAGCAGAGTCAGCCCGTGATCAAGCACAGTCAGCCCGTGCTGACGTGAAATGGCACCAGATTGGCGGGATTGGCCGATTGGGCATGGGACGGACAGACGGGCAAAACGCCCGCGCCAAGAAAGCAATCGCAGAAATTAAGCGTCGGCACCCTGACGCCGAGATTGGCTACTTTGATTTCAAGAAATTCGGGACAGAAGACTGGCACAACTGGTTTGTGCATAGCCGTGGCATCAACGACCTGAAAGACACCAACGTCTTGATTTTGGTGGGCGCACCTCAGCCCAACATCGCCAGTCTGGCTGCCGAGTTCACTGCCATCTATGGCAGAGAGCCGGAACCGGGCGAGGCCAAAATCGAGATGCCGGTGCAACTAATCAATCACCCAGACGGGATGACCGTAACCGTCATCGGCAGTACGGATGAAGACTTCCAGCAATTCTGTCACGAGCGTGTCTGCCATGAAGTCTGGCAGGCTGCCGAGCGATTGCGGGCTTCCCGCCGACTCGGTGAGGAACTCCACATCTACTTCCTCAGCGAATACCCGCTGCCCTGGCCGGTGAAATGGGTGGAGGCGGCGGAATTCTGCCCAGAGGCTGCTAGTCAAGGCGATATGACTCGCAAGTCCATCTTGAATTGGATTGCCTCAGCCACTGATATAGCCATCAAGTCTGCCGCAGTAGCAGTGGGCTGCACTAAAGCCTACCTGTCCAAGCTTGCCTCTGAATGGGGCGGGTGGGCCAACTTTACCCGGATTTTGCGGCTTCTCATCAATGGTTGTGGTCGGTTAACCAAATCTATAAAAGCCGAAATAGAAAAGGTTAACCAGACTCATCCAGAGGTTGAGAGCCTGATTAATGACTGGCTGCCCCTCTTACTGACTGACGCACCGGCAGAAGTGATCGAGCAAGTCACGGTCATGTTCACTGTCTATGGCCGTGAAGTATGGCCGGCAATTGTTGCCCAGATGCCCAACTCTGTCCGCGTCGGCATCCTTTCACATATCCTGGCGAGTTTGCCCCCGCTCTGGGCGGAGTGGTTGGCGCTCTCTGCTAGGGTGACGGATGGCTCCCCCTGCTAATGTCTTGGCCGACACATCCTGAAAGCAACCTACCTAAACATTTTCTTACTCCATGCTGACTGCCGATGTCAGTGCTGCTAGCTGTTAGCGTTAGCGTAGCGACTCCATTAGGAGCAGCCGCTGCGTTAACGCAGTGTGTCTTCTTGCGAGAATGATAAAAAGTTTCCTGTATTATGGTCAACAAGTATACCGTTCAATAATTTCAGAAACAATTTCCGTGTAATGAGGCAATCATTTAAACAATAGCTAATAACTTCTTCCTTTTTTCCTTGCTGCCACAATTCCGGGGCTAAAGCAGTCCTGTTTTCTGATAACCGTTAGCACGAGCTATTACATCCAACGAATAACAGTAACCTTGAGGTTTGTCTTGACAATCAGGATAACCATAAGCCCAGAATTTAGCGGAACCATCAAAATTTATACGGATTGCTATACCGCTATACCGTTTAATTGACCGTTCGCCTGAATTAATATAATTAATTTTTGCAACTATTTTAAGTTTTTTTTAATTTACTAAATAAAATAAATCTGAGGTTTTCAATAAAATTTCAATTTCTCAGAATATCGCAATTTTTCCTGAAACTTACATAAAAAATAATTCCAGCCAGCAATTCAGAATGTGGGTTCCTAGTTGCGTTTTGAGGAATTCACTATTTCACAGTCGTAAATAATTCCGTTAATCGAACAGTTACTTAATCTAGATCCAGACAGGAATATAGTATTAGAGCGGCATCTTGTCAATATCTTACACCGGCACAAGCTTTGCCGGACTGTAATCCTGGGTAGCGAGTGGCGATGGTGGGAGACGGCATCAATAACGCGCCAGTGCTGGCCATTGCAAATGCCAACATTGCCCTGCACTCTGGTGTCGGAGTGGAAACAGCTGGAATTGTGCTGGTGCGGGACAAGTTAATGTATGTCGTCGTAGCGGAGCGGCTCCGTAGGAGCAGTCAATTCAGCTGATCCGCAACACATTCATTACACCAGAATGTGTTCTGGGCGTTTGCCTACAACAGTCTAGGGATTCCGCTGACTACCGATACGCAAGTGAAGATGATTGCGGTGACTGCAAAGATTATTGGTAATCCATGAGATGCCGGTGCAAAACATGACACTGTGCAGGGAGATGTCGGAGGTATTATCGGAGTGCCGGTGATAGGTAAGATGATGTCGATAATGCCACGATGCCGGGGGAAATATAAGTGACAAAACATCCTCTAAAAAAAGAGCCAGTATTTCTCCTGACTATTGAGATGATTAGTTCTTAGGTTTCAGCTATTTGTAATTGTCTTTATAAGGCAATTTAATGGATTCAGTTTCTGTTTCAGGAGCGGCCCTAAACCGGCAACTTGACCATCATAGATTTGCCGTGCAGCTTGCTGCCAGTTCAAACTCTCCATTGGGCTTGCGATAGGTAGTTTGAACGTAGAAATAAGGCCCATAGCTACCATCAACTTGAGTCATTTCAAACCGGAAAATCTGAGGTAAATAGACTTGCTTTGGCAATGGCATATTTCTTGGCATCACCATTCATGCCATCAGCGACCCATTGATTGAACGCTTCACGACTGAAAACCTCAATCAGTCGGATCATCCGGTCTTTCGATTGCCGGGGAATCAGAAATGTTGAGAGTTCAGAGCATTTCTCGTGAAAAGCAGTTTTCATTTCACCGGCAACGGGAATCCCCCAAATTTCACAAAAAGGCTCATTGACGTAGTTAGGTTCAAAGAAAAGAATCTTTCTCCCCAGCACAGTGCCATTTCCACAAAATTTACCCGAGTTAATCCGGCCTTTTATGCCTGATATCAGGTCATTTTATTGGTTTCTCCGGGAACGAAGCCGCCCCATTCGCGGCTGCAATTTCCACGATAACGTGCGGGTCGGAATACGAAAAGCGAATCCGTCAATAGCTATAACTTCCATTTTAGTTTCCTTTGTATATTTGTTTCAGTTCAGTTACAGACTCAGGCAAAAGCACAAAGTCAAATTTTCAACCTATCAATTTATGCCGCTAATAATTTTTTAGCTGTTAATAAAATAATAAATAAGAACCGAGAATACCTTGTTAATAATCCTTATTTTTAAATTAATATATAAAAACAAAACTTAGGAATTTTAAAACTTGCGGAATTGCGGATCGGGTTTATCGTAACCTAAAAGTAAATGCCAGTAGTAAGACATTGGTATACCTCGTTTTAACATGAATATTTCCAGGAAGTAAGGGGTGTTCTCTGGGGATATTCCCTGGGGAGGGTGGTAGAGGTTAAATAACTGCGCCAGCAGTAGGAGAAGATGCTGGCGCAGTTACTCATTGCTGCAAATAGACTGAAAGACCAGGGGATTGATATTCTGAAGTTTCGACAGCCGTTTTATAAGCTTTGTTCAGTTTGACAAGATAAGGATAAGTCAGATAGGTATCCCTTTCCTTTTATAACTCTTCTATTTCTTCCTTAAGTTTAGCAATCTTTTCATTGAGGTCGGCAATTGGGCCGACCATTCAGTTCTGAATCAGCTGGTTAATGTGGACAGGAAAACAGCAGCACTCCGCTATGGTCTTCATTCCAGCGCGGCTACTCCCAAAGCCGCCCATCCAAATGGACGCTGCGCTCAACCGCTTGCTCTACAATGCCGTTTGCCGTCAGTCGCTGCGAAGCAATCGCGCTTTGGGAAAACTGGAAGGTGCCACCTCTATCTTGCCCAACCCTGACCTGTTGGTAGCGATGTAAGTCCATCAGGAAGCGGTTCTTAGCTCCCAAATTGAAGGGACGCAAAGCACCTTAGAGGACGTACTTAAATATGAAATCGATGTCAGAGGTGAAGAACGCTTTAAAGATGTGCGGGAGGTTGTTAACTATGTTAACGCCATGAACTACGGTTTAAAGCGGCTTCCAGAATTACCGCTTTGTCTGCGCTTGCTGCGAGAGATTCATGCAGAATTGCTCAAAGACGTGCGAGGGAGCGACCGCACGCCAGGAGAATTTCGGAAAAGCAAAAATTGGATTGGCCCTCAAGGTTGCAACCTGGCTACTGCGACTTTCGTACCTCCAACAGTTGCAGAAATGCACAAAGCCCTCGACAACCTAGAAAAATTTTTGCACGATACCAACTCTTTCCCTGTACTGATTCATTGCGGATTAGCTCACGCTCAATTTGAGACGATACACCCCTTTTTAGATGAAAACGGACGGATAGGACGCTTGCTAATAACTTTTCTGCTTGGCCAGCAAGGAATTCTTCAAAAGCCTTTACTGTACCTGAGTCATTCTCTAAAATTTCACAGGACAGAGTATTCCGATAGCCTGATGACAATTCCCTGGAGATTGGGAAGGATGGTTAAAGTTTTTTTCAAGGTATTTTTGAATTCAGCCAGTCAGCAACAGCCCGTTCTATTCTGGAAATGCGCGAAAAACGAGATCATCGGTCAGCAGATATCCAGCAGCAGTTATGGTTGGCGCTTGCTGGATTTACTATTACAGCAGCCGATTGTGAATATTCGCTTGGCAGAAAATGAACGGCAATGTACTTACGCAACTGCCAGTAAACTTGTAGAGCAATTTGGAAAACTTGGCTTGCTATACGAAGTCACAGGTTGGCAGCACAACAGAATTTATCGTTCCGAACTTTATTTAAGTATTTTTGAAAGCGCTCACTCATTAATAAGTCCAGAACCTTCTGATTCTATTCCCTCAATTCAAAGTGAATAAATCACTTTGACATTACTTGGACTTGCTGGGTATTTCGAGCAAATAAAGCCGCACATAAGTGATATTAATTCATCCGGATTGTGTTGCGTGGACGCCCCGGCAGAAAGCCCCAGCGACAAGCGCCGGCGAGAGCATCACGCTGACAATTGTGTGAAAGCCGCACCGGCAGCCGGTTGTGCCGGTGGGCCAAGGAATGCCGGCTGTTGCGGGGGCTCAGCTGTGAGGTGCCGGCACAGGGAGCCGGTGGTGGTAAACGGGGACTGTTGCGGTCAGGGTTTGCGGGGCGGGAAGTGGTGGCGGCGGGTTGGGCGTTGGAAAAATCCCGCGCCCCGATTTGGCCTTAGGAGCGCCGGCTGGCAGATGCCTCTGGGCTGAGACGATTCGCTTGTCAAAATGTAGCAGAGGTTGTTAACTTGGCGGGAGATAGCGTATATTGGGTTCTAGAAGCTAAACGCTAAAAGGTATGAAAACCTTTATAAGTCACAGCAGTATAGATAAACCATTTGTCGAGCGTTTGGCCATAGATTTGCGAACCCGCGAAGGGATTGACGCTTGGTTGGATAAATGGGAGATTCTTCCCGATGACAGCATACCGGCCAAACTTGAAGAGGGCCTTTCCAGCGCCAGCGTTTTTGTCCTCGTTCTGTCGCCGGAAAGCGTTAACTCCCAGTGGGTGAGCTATGAAAGGCAGACATGGCTGACGGAACAAATTGAGGAGGAGGTGCGTGCCAAGCAAGAATCGCGCATCCCCAACCGCCGCCTGATACCCGTCCTTTATAAAGACTGCGAAAAGCCACCTTTCCTCAAACCCCTTCTGCACGTCAGCATCAACGACCAAAATTATGCCGACGGTTTTCAGCAACTCGTCAGGGGCATTCGGGGTGAGTCTGGCAAGCCGCCTCTCAAGGGCGAGACTGCCCCCGCACCCGCCCAGCCATCATCGCCAGGAGTCTCTGCCCCCGGAGTTTTGCCGAGAAAGCTGGCTTGGAATCTGCTCAAAGTCCTCTTAGAGCCTCAGTTTGAAGAGGTTATCTTTCTCTACAATGTAGATGAGGCTTTGTTGCCAACTCAGGTAGCACGAATCCAAAAAGCTAAGACAGTTATTCAATATGCCGTTCAGAAAGAAGGCGACTCGCTTTCAGAACTGCTCAACACAATCTATGAAGTTGCTCCCCACTTGAAGGGGTAAAGAAATGGCTCTGCGGCAGCAAATACTTGACAAGCTCAAGCATCTCAGCTATCCTCAATTCGAGGAAGTCCTGTTTCGCTTAGATATCGAGATTTGGAATATCCCAGGGCCGATTGCCCAGCCAACTTTGAGGGCGATGGCAGTCATCAAAAGGCTCGAACAAGAGCGAGACGGCGCAGGATTTGAACGCCTGGAAAAAGTGCTGGGCGAATCAGCCATTTTAGCAATTGGCGAGCAATATCAGGGACGTGAGGTTGAGACTCAAGTCAAGCAACTCCTCAGCGAGTACGCCCAGAAGGTATTTGCAGGGCGCGAGGCGGAACAGGATGACCTAAATCAGTTCGTGCGGGAAAAATCCAGCGGCGTGCTGTTGGTAACTGCCCCGGCTGGCTTCGGCAAATCGGCTCTATTGGCGAACTGGCAAAAAACTCGTCACGAGCATTATTTCATAGCCTATCACTGCTTTAATTCCCGTTCCGATAGGACGCGATCCGTTTCGGACGCCTACCGGCACCTGCTGCGGCAACTTTCTATCTATTACAATCTCAGAAATCAGCAGTTGCCCGAGTATGAAAATGCACTGCGGGACAATCTCGTGGGAATTCTACAGGATTTCCGCTCGCGAGAAGACAAACCCCTCGTCATTGTTCTAGACGGGTTGGATGAAGCAGAAAAAACTTTCGAGCCATTTTTTGCGTCGCCTTTACCGGCTGGCGTGTTTGTCATCGCTTCAGCACGAGCCGAAATAAATGATGAACCAGAATACTTGCGGAACTGGACAGAAGGGGCTGAGCGATTTTACCTCGACCGGCTCCCCCGCGAGGCAATTGCTAGCTGGCTGGAGAAAATCGACGAATTAGCAAGCTATTCACAAGATAGCTATTTTGTCAATAAGCTCGACGAGATAACTGGCGGGTTCCCGCTTTATATGAGTTTCCTGATTGAGGATTTGAAACGGGAGGCAAAGCAGCCCACTTCTGATGTGTGGAAGGTACTCAGCGGCAGTCCGGGGGATTTCACGAAATATGTACAGGAGCAATTTAACCGCTTGGCACAAATGAAAGAGATCCAGCAAAAGCAGGAAGTACAGGAATTATTCGCTGTGCTATCAGTGGCGCTGGGAGCGCTTTCAAAGGATGACGTTAAGAAAGTGACAGGTTTGAATAGTTGGAAGTTGCCTAGTTTGCCCTGGCAGGCAACGCGCTGGTTCAGCATTCAACAATCGCTCTACAGTTTCGCTCACCCGTTGCTAGCGCAGGAGTTTCAAAAAGCGCTGGAGTCTGAGGCAGAAACGGCGCGGAAAAAATTAATCGACTATTGCGCTAAATGGCAGGAACACCAAAGTCCTTATGCCTTGCGGTACTATGCGGAACACTTGCGGCAGGCGAAGCATTGGCCAGAATTATACGAACTCGCCCGCAGTGAAGCGTTTGCAGGTGCTCAGCAGGAAAAGTTGCCCGACGAGCCTGATTTGCGGCTGAGGACGGTGCAGGTGGCGTTGCGGAGTGCGGCTGAGATAGATAATGCCGCTGGGATGGCGGAGTTCCTGCTCGTACACGCGCGGCGACAGCAGCAGATAACTGGGCAAGAGACACCGCTGAAGGCACTGCGAGCGGGCAATCTGCAAAGGGCATGGACACTGGCGGATCAATTTGACATGGAACGCCGCGCTCTGTGGTATCTGCTGCTAGCGTGGGAGTTAGCAGGAGATAAACCTGAGAATACGGGCAGAATCGAGGAAGCAAAGAAAGCGTTGGAGCGATTGCAGTCGAAAAATTTGCCCCGGCTGTCAAAAGGTGAGGTTTTCAGTCCAGATGACTGGAAAGCTGGTTTGGCTGTTGAGCTGCTGGCGCAGAATATACTAGCAGTCAAAGAATGGAATTTCCTCTCTGTAGCACGGCAACTTTTAGACGATAAGAGTCTGAAGGAATTGTCCGAAAGCCTTGTCAAACGCAGGGATCTCGCCAGCGCCACCTTTGTGGCGCAGCAGATTGACAATTCGCGCTCCCGTGCTGAGGCGCTCAAAGAGATTGCCCTGGCGCAGGTTAACGCCGGCTCAATAGACGCCGCCCGCTCTACCCTAGAAAAGGCTTTGGGGGTGGCACGACAGATTGACGATTCGTACTACCGTGCTGAGGCGCTCAAAGAGATTGCCCTGGCGCAGGTTAACGCCGGCTCAATAGACGCCGCCCGCTCTACCCTAGAGGAGGCTTTGGGGGTGGCGCAACAGATTGAGCGTGAATCAAATCGAGCGAGAATAGTAGAAGAGATCGCCACTGCTGCGGTAAAAGTCGGGTTGAGCCGGCAGGTGCTATTGGCAGCAGAGAAGATTCTCGTCAACCGCAACAAACACCTCCCGAACATCGCTGCTGCCTTTGTCGAGACAGGCGATAAGGCTTCCTTCAAGCAGCTATTGATTCCCTGCGCCTCCTCCCTGGATGCCGCCTATCAAATGTGCGTACATTTGGCGCGGCTGTATCATAAAAAGCAGAATGTAGAGGCTGTGGCAAAGGTGGTGAGCGGGGAAAATAACTGACCGATTTCTTCTGATATACCGCACTTGATAGTTGACCCCTAAGCTAAAATAATAGAGTTATGGCAAAACAAGACCCCGCCAAATTGAAGAAAGTATCTGTCAACCTTCCTTTCGGCATCGGCGGTGCGGAATGGGAAGCGGATCAAACAGAATGAAGGGCGGCATCGGCGCTCTATGTGGAGCTTGTAACCCGCATCACCGTGCAATCCCTCGAATCCGATTCCGGACTGTTGCGGGAAGCCCTCAACTCCCTGCACAGCATGTTTGCAATTACGCGCCAAATCCTCCGAGAAGCCGGCCCGGGAGTGGGCTTGTCTTCGGCATCGGTTGGCGGCATTGCTATTGCCGTTCTCAACAAAGGGCTGCGCCCTTTTCTGTCAAAATGGCATCCCTTATTGCAGGCATGGGAAGCGCAGCGATCCCCCGCCACCAGTCCCAAACAACATGAAAAAAACTGGTCTGAGGAGCCTCAGTTGCGCCAGGAACTGCTCTCACTGACAAAAGAGCTAGAGCAATACGCGAATTCACTGGCAGAAATCGTGGGAGTTGACGATTAAGCAAGCAGACATAAGTCAAGATGATGTGACGGGAGACAGAAACCCGGTTTCTGGGAGAAACCGGGTTTCTAGTCATTGCGACAGGGAGACAAATCCTTTAGATACGCCACATGGCGCGGCTAGAAAAGAAGGTTGCGCAGCCGAAAGTACCCTATCTGGCAAGCGGCATACTCGCACTGACTCAAGTAATCCAAAGGATGCCATTCATTTTTGCTGATAGATTCAAAGTAGGAGCCATCCTGCTGTGCGATTTCCGGCTCGGTGCCGGTGACGTCAGCCCAGTACAGATAGCAAATTTCGTTCGTTTGAGTGCCGACAATATATCTCCCTAGCGGCTGAAGCTGAACTGAAAACCCAGCTTCTTCCAGCACTTCTCTGACGGCTGCTCCCTCTGGCGACTCACCTTCATCTATCGCCCCTGTAATCGGGCAAGGATAGAGCCGGTGTTCTTCGTTAATATCGGGAATGTCGATACAAAGGGGCTGCCATCGAATCAGAACCTCAAACTCTCCCCTGTTCGCCGAGCTTTTTCTAACCAGAAAGACGGCCACAGAGTCTCTCCCTTTTCTTTCCAGGTAATAAAACCCCGCCGCAGTTTTCTTAACAGAAATCCAGGGGGTACTGAAAATGATTTTTTCGTCGCCCATCTTGCCAAACCAAGTTTTTTGCTATTATATGTGAATTGCCAAGACGCCACAGGACGCGCCAGCGGCTTCCCGCTTTCTTAGAGCGCCAAGGAAGAGGGGAGATATTAATGAGAAGCGCTCAATAGAATTCCCTCAAAGAATCTCAACAACACCCCTCGCCCCATCAACCCGCACCCACTCCCCATCCCGCAACAAATCAGTCGCATTCTCAACATCCATCACCGCCGGCATCCCATACTCCCGCGCCACAATCGCACCGTGCGACAGACGCCCCCCCACCTCCGCAATCAGCCCACCGGCACGCGCCAGCACAGGTGCCCACCCCGAATCCGTATAAGGCACAACCAAAATCGTCTGCCGGTCAATCTGGCGCCCCCCCGGCCACCTGGGCCCCCGCCGCCCGCGCCCCGCCCGCCCCCCCGGCGGCGCCCCCCGG
>CAZJNL010000003.1:22302-27636 GCA_964546515.1 uncultured Oscillatoria sp. | reverse complement strand
GGGGGTTTAGGGTTTGGGGGTTTAGGGTTTGGGGGTTTAGGGTTTGGGGGTTTAGGGTTTGGGGGTTTAGAGTTTGGGGGTTTAGAGTTTGGGGTTTGGGGGATTGGGGGAAAAGTGGGGAATCGGCGGATTATACCACACCGGCATTCATTTTGAACAACATATAAGAAATGCTAATCATACCTCCCAAAAAACCTCGCGCTTCACAGCGATTTCATACTGCAGCCGCACTACAGGAAATCGCCGGTTTCGCGGGCCATACTCTACGATAGAATAAGATGTGCAACTGCGGAGGGCGGTGGCGTTTCCAGCTATTACCCTAAAAGGACAGAATACACCCAATCTATCATGTGAAACATATGATAGTAAAATCTATCAAAATTGTCAAACGGCGCAAAATCGTTCTCTAACTGAGAATCTTTATCAAATATTTTTCGGGGTCTGACGCCCTATCTATTGAAACATTAAAACTAAAGCGCTCAATTGATTTACTTTGCTTATAATTGAGGGGGTGTGCGTCAAACTGGCTGGAAACGCTATATCGTCAGCGTTGATGGGGTGGAAGCGAAGACAGATTGCGATTTTCTGTCCACCGTACCGCCCAAAATTGACAAAATTATGGAATCGAAGCGCTACAGCTTGTAGGAAAAAGTGATGTCTTACGACGTAACCTTGTGCGCTGGTGGGGATTGTCCAATCAAGCAAAATTGCCATCGCTTCACGGCGGAGCGTCTGGGCAGGCAGGATTTTTTTGGCTCGCCGCCTTACAATTTCGCCACCCAAAGCTGCGAACACTTCTGGCCGCCCCGTCCCATTGAGAAGGCGGACATCCAAATAAGGGCTTATTACATCTGGCAAATTGAGGGCTGCCCTGAAGGCGAAGCGGTGGATCACTGGCTGCGAGCGGAGCGGGAGTGCGAGGAAGCTCGGCGCAGGTGGGGTTAAGTGTTTGCGGTGGTGCCGGTGAGGCAGATATAATAATGTGTTAAGCCCGCGTGGGGGGCAGAAACCGGGAATCTTGCTGTAGCTGTAGGGGCGGGTTCACCCGCATTGGTGTAAAATTAAACTTCATAATGAACCGCCAAGACGCCAAGAGCGCCAAGTTGTACGAACGCCGATGTCGCGTCTCTACATTGCGTCTTTGGTGTCTTTGGGGGTTGATTGTAACCAGATGTCTGCGGGAAAGAAAGATTTTTTATAAACCTGTCCCTGCTTTCGGCTGACTTGCCGGAAGAAACCCGGTTTTTTGTGACTTCACTTTTTGTTTATAATCTTACTCCGCTCCCCAGCTATCCGGGGGAAGACTTACTCAGAACTCCCAGCTTGGACTGAAACACCTGCACCCATTTTTCCTGACTGGCGACGAGGGTAGGCAAAGAGCACTTGCCGTAATCCTTACCAACAGTCAAAGGAAACAGAGGTTCGGAGTGCAGCGACACCCAAGCCCCACCGGCAGCACGCACGATCGCCCAGACACCGGCAAGATCCCAAATCTTCGGCGTCGCCTCCACCCCGCCCAGGGTGAAACCGGCGGCAACAGTGAGGAAATTGTAGCTAGCGACACCCAACATCCGGACTTTGCAAGGGAACGGCTGCTTACTCCAATGTTTACTGGGTGCGCAGAAGCTTAAAAAATGTTTGCTGCCGGGTGAATCCTAATGCGTATGTACCGGGCGGGGATTCAGGAAAGCGCCGGTGGGGGGGGTGGCGGAGGGTTCGCCCCAGAACCCGTGGAAAGTTTGCCCGATGGGGGGGAGGTGAACATAACCGAAAACGGGGGTGCCGTGGTGAAGCAGCGCCATTGAAATCGCCCAGACAGGAATGCCGCGAGCGAAGTTGGTGGTGCCGTCTAAAGGATCAATAATCCAGCACCACTCACTATCGGGAAAAACGTGCTCTCCTTCTTCACTGAGAATGCCGTGACTGGAAAAAGTGGAGGTAATGGCATTTCTAATTTCCTCATCCGCCCATTTGTCGGAACGGGTAATCAAACTGCCATCTGCCTTTTCCGAAGCTTGCACAGCGCCAAAGTCAGCCATCAGCTGAGTGCCGACTCTAGCTGCGGTTGTCTCGGCGAAGGTTAAAACTGTGTCCCAAAAATCTGTCATGGGTTAGGGGGTGGGGGTTAGTCCAAATCACTTTCGATCGCAGCCATAATAGCAGCCTTGGCATTATCGCGGAATTCCTTAACATTAACTCGCCGCAGCAGCAAAATTGCCACAGCCATTCCACCTGCTTGCGCGGCGAACACCAGCCCGTACTGCAGCACCGGCGCGTCAAACAGCACCCGCCCCAAATCGAGCACAGCACCGCCCGCCACTGTCGCCACTCCTCTCGCAAGCGCTTGCGCCAATCCCCACGCGCCGATAAACGTGCCGGCGGTTTCTGCTGCTGTCAAATCCAGCATTAAACTGAGAGCGCCGGTTGTCAGAATTCCAGTTGCCAAACCGAATACGAACAAAGCGGATTTGAAGGTGGGCGGATTGCCGGTGAAGCCGGCAGCAATTAGCAATATAAAGCAAATTGCTGCCGCTATGCAGCCGAGTTTGATTGTGTTTTGCTTGCCGAGGCGAGGGACAATCAAAAAGCCGGTGGAACTCAACCCCAGCAGCGTGCCGGTGCCGGTGATGGCGTTCAGCCTGGTGGTTTCTGAGATAGGCATTCCAAACACCTCGCCGCCATAAGGTTCCAAAACCGCATCCTGCATGAACAGACTGAGTGTCATCACCACTAGAAAGGTGAAAAATAAACCCGCTTGCGGATTAGCAGTCAAAATGCGCAACGCCCGACGCAGGGTAATTTTATCTTCCCTGTCCGCCAAAATGGAACGAGTGGCGTAGTGGGAGTATTTTTTCTCCACACCGGCAACCGCCAGCAGCGCCATGCCGAACACAACAGCCGGAACGATCGCAAACAGCCGGTTGATAGAAGCCCGCAATTCTTCGATAGGGGCGTCTAGGGAGATTTGCTTGAGCAAGCTGCTGCTGAGAATTGCCCCGACGATAATGCCCACCATTAACATAGACCAGACAATCCCCACCAGTTTTGAGCGGTTGTCTTCTTCCGAGACATCCACAAGCAAAGCGGCATAGGGGGTAGAACTGGTACAGAGCGCCAAACCGTACAGGGCGAACACCAAAGCCAGCAGAATCGCCCACCCGCAGGTTTCGGATGTCCAGCCGGTGGCTTGCAAACTGCCTCCCAGCTGCCACACGACTTGTACCGCCAGGAAGGAAGCCAGCGCAAACACAGCTGCGCCCAGCCAGACATAGCCGGTGCGGTGATAGCCAAACAGGGGTTTAGAGTCCGACATTTGCCCGAACCAGACTCGCGCCGGTGCTACAAACTGAGCAGCAGCCAGAGTGCCGGTGGCAATCAGCGCCGGCACTTTCAGCTCGTCAATCATCACCCGGTTGAGCACTCCCAGCGTCAGAACCGACATCATGCCCAGCCCCATCTGGAAGACGCCCAGCCGAAACATCGTCACCAGGCGAATTCTGGGAATTAGCTTGTCTTTTTCCGCCCCAGCGCTCTGAGTGCCAGAGAAATCTGCCATAAGGAATCAGCTTAACCGTATCGGAAGTGCTTTTTCCAGGTTATCAGGAATGGCAAGTCCCGCTACAGTTTCTCCCGCCGATTGTAAAAAATTGTTGCGAGAAAGAAGCTTTTTGCGGCAAGCGCCCGTCTGCATCTGTAAGGAAATGCTGAAAAATTTTAGTCCACAGCGGTGGTCTTGACACATGCTAAAACCTTTCACAGCTATATTTGCAGGTATCCTCGCCCTGAATGCCGGTGGGGCGGTGCAAGCATCGCCCCAGTCCCACTGGGGGGCGCTTCCCTCATCGACTGATAAGATAGCGGTACAGCAGACTGCCGGCACCTGCATGAGAGTCTTCGATCCCAGTGACACCTATGCTAACCTGCGCCAGACACCCAACGGGCGGGTGATGATGCGACTCGATAACGGCACCACCGTAACCGTGAAAGAGCGTTCCGGTGAATGGAGTAAGGTTGAGTATTCAGCCGGAAGGGTGTCGGGATACCTTTTTACCAAACTTCTCACGTCTTGCTCGGGCACCTGCATGGTAGTGGCAGATCCTAATGACACTTATGTTAACCTGCGCCGGACACCAAACGGGTCGGTAGCGGCGCAACTCCCGAACGGCACCAGAGTGTATGTATACGGGCGTTCCGGTGAGTGGAGCTGGGTTGAACATGAATCGGACCGGGTGAGAACGGATTCGGGATACATGTTTAGCAAGTTGCTCGCTCCTTGCGGGCGCTAGTCATTAAGCATTAAACTTTTATAGAATCCCAAAAACCGGGTTTCTTTTGACCCCCCCTGAGTCAACTCCACTCACCCGTCAAGAACCCCGGTTTCTCAACTTCCCCAGAAATCGGGTTTCTTTTGACCCCCCCCTGAGTCAACTCCACTCACCTGTCAAGAAACCCGGTTTCTCATTTCTCAGATTACCCAGAAACAGGGTTTATTTTGACCCCCCCTGAGTCAACTCCACTCACCTGTCAAGAAACCCGGTTTCTCATTTCTCAGATTACCCAGAAACAGGGTTTATTTTGACACGCTTGAAACGGGCGGCTAGAAACCAGCTTTCTTTGTTTCTCAACCGTCTCAGGTTTCTCACATTTCTCCAAAATTGTGGGACAGATAATATTGCAGCCAATAAAACCAGAATGAAAATTTTCACAGATTGGGGATTCACCCGCGAAGGGTGGCGCAATAACCGGCGCGGCGAATACTGGGTGTTGCTCCAGGGTGCCGTAGTTTTGGGCTTTGTCTTGCTGCCGGCTTACCGGCCCGCCCAATTAAGTCTTGACATTACCTCCAAATTGTGGTATGGAATCTGGGGTGCGACCGCAGTCTTGGGGCTGGGGGCGCTGACACTCATCATTAAAGGATTGCTGGATTTAGGAAGTAACCTCACACCCTTACCCCACCCGAAAGAAGATGGCAAACTCATTCAAACCGGCATCTACAGCATCGTGCGGCACCCGCTTTACAGCGGCTTAATTTTGGCAGCGATGAGTTGGGCAATCTTTCAAGTCAGCTTATCCCACTTGACAGCAACGCTTCTTATGTTTGCCTTTCTTGACGCCAAGGCGAATCGCGAAGAAACTTGGCTTACCGAGAAATACCCAGAATATTCCGACTATCAAAACCGTGTCAAAAAGCTGATTCCTTGGGTGTACTGAAAGCGCGGTTATCAACTGCAGGTGCCGGTTCACCAGAAATCCCCGCCACACAGCGGAGAACACTGTTAAACCCGCCCCCACCAAACTGTAGGTGCCGGTTCGCCCAAAATCTCCGCCACACAG
>CAZJNL010000003.1:16912-22202 GCA_964546515.1 uncultured Oscillatoria sp. | reverse complement strand
AATCACTAAACCCGCCCTTACACAACGGAAAATATAGACTGAACCCGCCCCCACCAAACTGTAGGTGCCGGTTCGCCCAAAATCTCCGCCACACAGGGAAAAAAATCACTAAACCCGCCCTTACACAACGGAAAATATAGACTGAACCCGCCCCCACCCAACAAACAGCCCCCTCTTCTCTTCCTTGGCGCTCCTTCACGGCGGCGGTTAAAATAAAAAAACAAACAACCCCTCCCAACCCCCTCATGAAAGCACTCTGGCTAGAAAACAGCCAACTGCAACTGCGCACCGGCATCCCCACTCCCGTTCCCCCACCCGGCGAAGCGCTCGTGCGAGTCTTGCGTGCCGGCATCTGCAACACGGACCTAGAACTGATCAGAGGATATTACCCCTACACCGGCATCCTCGGACACGAATTTGTCGGCGTCGTCGAAAGCGGACCCGAACACCTGCTCAACCGGCGCGTCGTCGGAGAAATAAACGCCGCCTGCGGCGAGTGCCGGTTTTGCCGCACCGGCATCCCCACCCACTGCCTTAACCGCACTGTACTCGGCATAGTCAACCGGCACGGTGCGTTTGCCGAATATCTCACCCTGCCCGCCCAAAACCTGCATCCAGTGCCAGACAGTGTAAATACAGACGCCGCCACCTTCACCGAACCCATTGCTGCAGCGCTGGAAATCCAGCAACAGGTGCCGGTGCTTCCTACAGACAAAGTGCTTGTGGTTGGAGACGGCAAACTGGGGCAGCTAGTCGCCCAAACCCTAGCCCTCACCGGTTGCGACTTGCTAGCGATCGGGCGTCACCGCGACAAACTCGCCAACCTGGAAGCCCTCGGCATTAAAACCGGCTTCCCAGACACAGTGCAAGACAGAGCTTTCGACATCTCAGTCGAATGCACCGGCAACCCAGAAGGCTTTGCGATCGCCCGCCGCGCCTTGCGATCGCGCGGCACCCTCGTCCTCAAAAGCACCTATAAAGGCAACCTCACCTTCGAGGCATCCTCTCTAGTCGTAGACGAAATCACCTTAATTGGCTCCCGCTGCGGTCCCTTTCCAGCCGCCCTCCAGCTCTTAGCACAAAACAAGATAAATGTCAATCCCCTAATTCACGCCCGCTACCCCCTGAGTCAAGGGCTGGCAGCCTTCGATCGCGCCCAGCGCCAGGGCGTCTTGAAAGTTTTACTTGCAATGGACGCCACCGAGTGATAGATTCAGAAACCGGGTTTCCAGACAGGTGAAACGAGGTAAAACAGGCAAGAAAACAAGAAACCCGGTTTCTCGGCAGTTTTGAGTTTTAGGCAATTTTATTGTTGTGCCGGTAGTCCGAACAGCCGATTGCTTCCTCAGTCAGGGCAATAGTGGGGCGCACCGGGCATTTTAGCCGGTAGTCGCCGGTAAAAAAGACGCAGTGAGCGCAGGGGATTTGGTGCATGCGCTTGCTGCGGGCCACACTAGCGGCAACTGCAGACCAGAGGTTTGAAGCCAGCATAAGCACTAATACCCAAGCCGCCACAAAGCAAACCGGCACCAAAAACGGCTGGATAGCGCGAATCAGAGGATATAGCAGTTGAAACATGACAGGCCATTTCAGACAGTCAAAAAAAATATAAATATTATTAATAGCAGAAAAGAGTAGGAGCGGGTTGATAAATATCTTCTGTCTCCCAGAGACATCCTGGATAAACCCGCCCCTACTAAGGTTGAGTCCGGCGCGGCCAGCTACCCTACAGCCATCCCCCTTGCGGCAACCGCCTCCTGTGCCCTTCGCCCCCGCCCCCGCACAGGGCCCCAACACCAGGAAAAAAATAACTAAAATCCGACCGGAAAACCGGAGTAATGTGGCATCATGTCATAGTAGACCCGAAAATTTTGTAATTTAGACTCCAGGAACTCGGCTATGGCCATCCGATTAGGCGACACTGTGCCCAACTTCACCCAAGCTTCCTCGCAAGGGGATATAAACTTTTATGAATGGGCCGGCGACAGCTGGGTGGTGCTGTTCTCCCACCCCAAAGACTACACTCCCGTTTGCACCACCGAACTCGGCGAAGTCGCTCGCCTCCAGCCCGAATTCAATAAGCGCAACGTCAAGACACTCGCCCTCAGCGTCGATGACACTGAGTCGCACCTCGGCTGGATCAAAGATATTGAGGAAACCCAGAAACTCACCCTCAACTACCCCATCTTGGCGGACGGAGACCGGAAAGTCTCCGACCTCTACGACATGATCCACCCCAACTCCCTGCAGAACTTGACCGTCCGCACCGTTTTCATCATCGACCCCAACAAGAAGCTGCGCCTGACGCTCACCTACCCCGCCAGCACCGGTCGCAACTTTGATGAAATCCTGCGCGTGATTAATTCCCTGCAGCTCACCGACAAATACAGCGTCGCCACCCCAGCCAACTGGAACGACGGTGAGGACTGCGTGATTGTCCCCTCTATCAAAGACCCAGAAGAGTTGCAGGAGAAATTCCCCAAGGGTTACATCCAAGTCAAACCCTACCTGCGGCTCACTCCCCAGCCTAACAAGTAAAAAACCGCACGGGTGCCTTACCAGCACCGGTGCAATTTATGGATGAAAATCGAGTCGAGTAAAAGGCGGCGAAAATGGGACAGCAAACAGATACTGTCAAATACATCCTTCCAGAAGACCGGATGCCGGCAGCGTGGTACAATATTCAAGCCGATCTGCCGGCACCGGTGCCGCCGGCACTGCACCCGGGAACAGGTCAGCCCATTACACCGGCTGATTTAGCGCCCCTGTTCCCAGCCGCAATCATTCAGCAAGAAGTCAGCCAGGAACGCTGGATAGAAATACCCGAGCCGGTGCGCTCCATTTACCGGCAGTGGCGACCGGCACCACTTTATCGCGCCCGCCGCCTGGAAAAAGCCCTCGACACCCCAGCGAAAATTTATTACAAATACGAAGGAGTTAGCCCAGCAGGCAGCCACAAACCCAACACCGCCGTCCCTCAAGCCTATTACAGCGCTCAAGAAAAAGTCAAGCGCCTCACCACCGAAACCGGTGCCGGTCAGTGGGGGTCATCTCTCGCCTTTGCCGGCGCACTATTCAATTTAGAAATACTCGTCTATATGGTCAAGGTAAGCTACCAGCAAAAGCCTTACCGCCGCGCTTTTATGGAAGCTTATGGGGCGCGAGTCGTAGCGAGTCCTAGTAGCGAAACAAACGCCGGACGCGAGATTCTCAAACAGCATCCTGACAGCACCGGCAGCTTGGGAATTGCTATCAGCGAAGCAGTTGAAATTGCCGCCCAAGACGAAAGCACTAAATACGCTCTCGGCAGCGTACTCAATCACGTTTTGCTGCACCAAACTGTCATCGGTTTAGAAACTTTAGCGCAACTGGAAATTGCGGGTGATTACCCTGATATTATCATCGGCTGCACCGGGGGCGGCAGCAACTTTGCCGGGATTGCCTTTCCTTTCATGGGCGCTCAACTGCGGGGCGAGACGCCGCCCCTACGATTTGTCGCAGTGGAGCCCGCCGCTTGCCCAACTTTGAACCAAGGCAAATACGCCTACGACTATGGAGACACAGCACATTTAACGCCACTTGTCAAGATGCACACCTTGGGCAGTTCTTTCGTCCCCCCTGGCATTCATGCCGGCGGACTGCGCTACCACGGCATGGCACCGCTGCTCAGCCACATTGTTGAGTTAGGCTTGATAGAGCCGAGAGCGCACACGCAGCTGGACTGTTTCGCAGCCGGTCTGACTTTTGCCCGCACTGAAGGGATTTTGCCTGCACCGGAAGCCAACCACGCGGTAAAAGCTGCCATTGATGAGGCGCTGCGCTGCAAGGAAGAAGGCACCAGCAAGACTGTACTGTTCAATTTGTGCGGGCACGGTCACTTTGACATGCAGGCGTATATTGACTATCAGGCGGGGAAGTTGCGCGATACTGAATACAGCGCTGAAGAAGTGGCTCTCGCGCTGGCGGGTTTGCCTGCAGTTGGGTAATTTCTGGCAACCGCCGCTCAAAGGAGTGCCCGGTTATTAAGAATGAACCGCCGCCGTGAAGGAGCGCCAAGAAGGAAGAAGAAAAGGGATGGAAAAATTAATTGCGGGCCATTGACCGGATATGATATAAGAGACGTGCGACGAGCGCTTTATTGGCGCGTCGCGCTTCATGGATTCGCCGACCGGCATCATCTC
This sequence comes from uncultured Oscillatoria sp., assembly GCA_964546515.1. Classification (GTDB taxonomy): domain Bacteria; phylum Cyanobacteriota; class Cyanobacteriia; order Cyanobacteriales; family Oscillatoriaceae; genus Oscillatoria. The sequence goes on along the minus strand of CAZJNL010000003.1, from coordinate 18,021 downwards.
TTCCGAGTGCCACCTGAAGCCAGCTTCCATAAGCAATTAACCGTAATTTGTCTCAAAATGAATCCTATAGAGGCTATCGCGTATGCCTTACAGGAAAGAAAATGATAAAAATTACGCGCTAATTAGTTAGCTATTTGCAGCCTTCGGGTTTAACCATTTCCATCTCACATTTAAAACACCATCATGGCAAAAACAAAGGTGCAACTGCCGTATTTCGACCGGCTATTTGAGCAATTCCGCAAAGGGAACCCAGACGCGCTGCTGGCATTTGGGCGACACGCACACTGGGGGTACTGGGACTATCCGGCGGTGGCGGATGGGTCTGTGGCGGACTTTGCGTCGGCTGCGGAGAGATTGTGCCGGCGAGTGTGCGATGCCGGTCGGGTTGGAGATGGGCTGCGCATCCTGGACTGCGGGTGCGGTTTTGGCGGCACAATTGCTAGCTTGAACGAGCGCTTTTCCAGCGTGCAGCTCGTCGGGGTGAATATTGACCCGCGCCAGCTCGCAAGAGCCAGAGAGCAAGTTAAGCCGCGCACCGGCAACCAGATAGAGTTTGTGGAAGCAGATGCCTGCCAGCTGCCTTTTGAGGATGGTTCCTTTGATGTGGTGCTGGCGGTGGAGTGCATATTTCATTTTCCCAGCCGGGAGCGCTTTTTTCAACAGGCGCGGCGAGTGCTGCGAAAAGGAGGGAGATTAGCCCTGTGCGACTTTGTGCCGGTGCGGGCGTTGCTGCCTTTGATTAAGTTCGGCAGCCAATTCGCAACAGCCTCCGTAGCTCGCACCTACGGCCATGTGGACGGTTATTTCACGCTGGCGGACTACCGGAATCTCGGCAAAACGGCGGGATTTGTGCGGGTGATCGAAGAGGACATCACCGTTAACACTTTGCCGACTTACCCAGTTGTGCGGCGACTGTACCGGGAGGCTGGAGAAATAGAGATGGACAGGGTAACGGCGGGTCAAGAGTGGCTGAGCCGGTTGGGGCTGAGCCGCTATATGATTTTGTCATTTGAGGTTCCCTGACGCCACTGCCGGTCATCGCCCTTACCAGTCCTTCCTGTCAGGGCGGGCTGGCCCCAAATCTAGGCCACAAGGGATGTGATTAAACC
>CAZJNL010000003.1:0-16812 GCA_964546515.1 uncultured Oscillatoria sp. | reverse complement strand
GCGCTCACTTGACACATTGGCGACTCTATTTGTGTACCAATGGTAGACAAATTTTCCTGTCAGGGCGGGCTGGCCCCAAATCTAGGCCACAAGGGATGTGATTAAACCGGCCCCTGCCGGCGCTCACTTGACACATTGGCGACTCTATTTGTGTACCAATGGTAGACAAATTTTTCCCTCAGCTATTTTGACAACCATTGGTTGTCAAATTCCCACTCCCAGTATGACAGAGAAAAGTCGTGTCCTTCTACCGCCACAGCCCCCACACAGCCAGGAGCCGGTGTCAGGTGTTGCAGTGACCACCGGCTGGCTTGTTGAACACCGCCAGAGATGCTGAGCACTTTGGCCGGTTCGCCGGGAGTTAGGGAGACTTCAACGTCATCCAAGCAGGTCAATCCTTCGCCGACTGCTTTGAGATAGGCTTCCTTGCGAGTCCAGCAGAGGAAAAAAGCCTCTTGCTTGTGGGTGGGGGGGAGGTTGCCAAGGGCAGCAGATTCGCCGGCACAAAAAAAGCGTTCGGCGATTTTTTCGGCGTCGGGCATGGGGCGAAGCATCTCCAAGTCGATGCCAATCTGCCGGTTGCGGGTTACGGCATAAAGGGCGATACCGCCGGAGTGAGACAAATTAAAATTTAGTGTGCCACCGGCACTGTCAGAGCGCAAAGCCGGTTTGCCGCGCGGGCTGTAGCCAAACTCCAGAAGAGCCGGTTTGATGCCCGAGTAGCGGCTGAGGATATTTCTCAGGATACCGCGACCGGCAGTAAAGCGGTGCCGGTCGCGCTCAAAGTAAAACCGGTCCGCTCTGTGCAGCTCGTCTGTCGAGAGCGTCGCCCTCAATTGCGCGAGGAGTTCTGCCGGCAAGTCGAGGTGAGCTTGCCAGATATGGACTTCATCGGCGGACAGTGTAAGCAAAGCCGGTGCTGGGTGCCACAAAACAGTTTCTTGAACCACAAGTTGGGCATGGGGCATCATCGCATGGGGCATCACGCAAAAGGGCATCATCGCATGGGGCATGGGGCATCATCGCATGAGGTTAATTATCAACTTCTCTCCTAAAACCTAACCCCTAACCCCTACCCCTTGGGCATTGGGCTTTGGGCAACGCTGGGGGGGGGGGGGGGGGGTTTATCAATCCCCTTCCCGCGCCCTGGAAATACCTCAGGTGAACCCGGCCCTACTTTTGCTGGTTAGTCCTTTGTTTCCAATTCTCGCTAACAGTAGCACAAAAATTTTATCCCGCCTATTTATTTAAGTAAGATTTAATATTTCTGCTGCAGAAACATTGGATTGCCTCGGCCAGAATAACCCGCGTGCCGAGCTGGTGCCGCAGTTTTACAGAAATTTTAAAAAGAGCCACTGCGGTAAGGGCCGGTGAAAGTTACAGAAAATCAAGTCTCTGGGCCGTTTTATCCTAGGTATTACCAAAATTATAAGGAAGATTAAGTAAAGAGTTGATGAAGCTCCCGTAGAACTCCTGCCAATTTCTAGAGGGTGTGCCAGAATGGACTGAAGATTTCAGGAGTTCTTCTGAGTGACTTTGGGAAGTAGGGGCGGGTTGATAGAGAACCTTTGCCACCCGCAGATATATCTTTAGAACCCAGCCCCTACTCCTGGTAAATAGGTGAGGGCGAGCTGCCATCCGAGTATCCGCGCCGGTACGGCTGATTTTGGCCTGAAGCACGCCAAATTTAAAATACAGCTAGGTGAGAGGGGTTTTTTCATTTTTTTTTACAGATTTGTTTGGTTAGGTTTACCTACTTAGCATCCGGGGTAATTTGCCATATTTGAATGGCCGGTTGAGGAGTAGGGGCGGGTTCACCCAAAATCAAAGGCCAGATAGCTCCGAATGTAAATAAACCCGCCCCCACTCGACGTGCAGGGCAGTCAAACCCAGAAGAGCGAAAGAAAAGGCCGGCTCTCAAGCACTCTCCTTGAGCCTCGTAGGGGCGGGGAACCAAAATCAAAGGCCAGATAGCTCCGAATGTAAATAAACCCGCCCCCACCCAGTGATAAACCCAAACGAGTTGCTTTTGGGCATCCATTTTCCTGGATGTTTAAGGAACTCAATAAACAGCTATGGAAAACACCGCACTGGACGAATCCATCGCCACAGGAAAGCCAGCGTTGCTTCCTGGAAGACCGGCAACACCGGCATGTCGCAGGAGCTGCAGGCACATCTTTCCTACTGGCGCTCCCCAGTAGGGGCGGGTTCACCCGAGACGCTTGCCACACAACCCTGGATATTAATAAACCCGCCCCCACTTCCCGTGCTGGAACTGCCCCTGCTCCTACCCTACAGGAAGGCTCAGCGCCTGCGGAGCCGCAACACTTACGACAGCCCCCTCAGTGCCACACAACCCTGGATATTAATAAACCCGCCCCCACCCCAACCCCTTCAGTGGGTTGTAGAAGCGGTGCCCAACAGAGCAAAGAAAAACCCCTGCTGCAGGCGAGCCCTTGCAACCTGGCCTACGCCACCCACACATCCGGTTCCACCGGCCACGCCCAAAGGCGTGCAAATCCTCCACAGGGCTGTGGTGAACTTCCTGCACTCGATGAGCGCTCAACCCGGTTTAACCCAACAAGACATCCTGCTGTCTGTCACTACCCTATCCTTTGACATTGCCGCGCTGGAACTTTTCGAGTCGCTGTAGGCGCAGCCTTCCCGCAGGGTGTGTCGGCGCTCGCGTGGCGATTGTCAGCCGCGATATTGCCTCCGACGGAAAACGCTGATGAGAAACACTGGCGTTCCACCGGCGCTACAGTCATGCAAGCCACCCCTGCCACTTGGCGGATGTTACTGCAAGCAGGCCCGACGGGAAGCGAGCAACTGAAAATCCGATCGCGGTGGGGAAAGCATGCCCAGAGAGCTCGCTTCCCAGCTAGCATGCCCGTTGCAAACAACTCTGGAACCTGTGCGGGCCGGCGGAAACCACCATTTGGTCAGCGGCTTGCAAAGTCGAGCCCGGGACAGGGCCCGTGCCGGTGGGGCATCCGATTGCCATAGACGCAAGCTCCGCTGCTGCGCGGTGGGCTTCCCGTAGGGTACACGCAGATTTATTTGCTGCGCTAAGAGCGCTATAGCGTGGCGCCTACGACAAACACCTGCAACCCGTGCCGGTTGGCGTGCCCGGGGAGTTGTGCGTCGGCGGTGAAGGTTTGTCGCGGGGCTATCTCAACCGTCCGGATTTGACTGCCGAGAAGTTTATTCCCAATCCCTTTTCGCAGACGGGATTGGGGGATTTGGGGATTGGCAGTCAGGGGGATAATTTTGGCAACAATTGTTGCCAAATTTCAGGCGATGGCCCTAATTTTCAGACTCATGGGTGTCAAATTTCAGGCGATGGCTCTAATTTAGGCACTCATGGGTGCCTAAATTCAGGCGATGGCCCTCACAGGACGGCAAGACTTTACAAAACCGGCGATCTGGTGCCCTATCTTCCCGACGGCAATTTGGAATTTCAAGCGTCGCACGGACGATCGGGTGAAGATTCGCGGCTTCCGCATCGAACTCGGAGAGATTGAAGCCGTGCTGCGGCAACACCCTGCTGCCGGTGAGGTTGCAGTCACAGTTCGCTCAGACGTGCCTGGTGACAAACGCCCGGTCGCCTATGTGGTGCCTGCTTCTGAGCGCGTCGCTCAACCAAAATCCCCGATCGCGCTCACTGCGCGGCTTCCTGAAACAGAAACTGCCGCCCTACATGGGGACCTGCGCCTTTGTCGTGCGGTCGAGCATGCCGGTGACGCCCAACGGCAAAGTAGACCGGCGGGCACTTCCGGCAGATTGTAGAGACGCGACGGGCGCGTTCTACATCAGAAACTGTGGCTGCACCCAGCAACCCGGTTGAGGAAGCGATGCTCGCGCTCGAGCTCGCCGCAACGCCAGAGCCGGCATCTTCGCGGAAGTCCTGGGATTAGAGCAAGTTGGAGCAGGTGACAATTTCTTCGAGTTGGGAGGGCATTTCCTTATCGCTAGCCAAGTCGAAACCGGGCTGCCGCACGCCGGGATTCAACTGCCCCGGCGCAGCCTGTTCGAGACGCCCACCGCCCGCAGACGCAAGCTCCGTAAGGAGCGGAAGGCTCTCCCGTAGGGTGGGCTAGCCGCAGCGATGCTGCAAGAGGACGCGCCCGCGATTGAAAGTTGAGAAAACTGCCCAACTGCTGCTGATTCTGGCGCAACTTTCCGACGAGGAAGTGGAAACCATGCTTGAGGAAAAAATTTCGCTAGCTAAAAAGCAGGCGTGGTATAATAAATTGTTTCAATCCCGTTGTCAGGATTCAGCTGCCAGAATTGGAGTCGAAATTCTCCAGTTTCAATCCCGAGTTTCAATCCCGAGTTTCAATCCCGTTGCCAGGATTCAGCCGAGATAAATATTTCCCCCGCCTCCTGAACTGATTATACATATCCCAGGTGAACTGCGGCAACATTACGCTGAAAACTTTGCTTCCCGATCCGAGCGCGGTTTTGCAAGGGCCCCGCTCCGAACCTGTCGCCAACCTGATTCTGTCTCTGGCAAACAGCATGCCCTAGCACCCAGCCGTCTGCCAAGGCTCACGCATCTGGAGTTACAGGGAATTGGCGGACAGCGCGATGCGCTGACGCGCCGAAGGACGCTAACGCTAGAGCGAGGGCGCTCCCGCACGGTGGCGTCAAGCGGGGAGACACTGTAGCGGTGTCGTTAGCTGCGCCGCTCCTGCGGAGCGGCGCAGCTTTGGGCTGATTGCCAGCATCACCGGCGTCCTCTTGAGCGGGGGAGTGCTGCACCCTCTCGAGCCAACCTTCCCCCGCAGCGACAGCAGCTGATGCTCCGGGAAGCCAAAGCCAAATGCCTGCTGTGCGTCGGCGACCGCGCCCCACAACATGAAGGTTTGCATTATACCATATTAGTGCATCCTTGTCAAGGGTTAATTGTTGAAAATATCGAGGATTTTAACCCCGAAGCAATCTCCTTGCCGGAAGTGTGGCCAGAAGACGCTGCCTACATTTTCTTTACCTCTGGCACCACCGGCACCCCCAAGGGAGTGCTAGGCGTCCACAAAGGATTTCGCCACTTCCTCAACTGGCAGCGGCAGACCTTTGGCGTTGGCCCCAACGACCGCAGCGGGCAATTGACCGGCCTTTCTTTCGATGTGGTTCTGCGGGATATTTTCCTGCCCTTAACCAGTGGGGCGACGCAATGCTAGCCGGAAGCGGGAATGGATCTGAGTGCCGGTCGCATTTTGCCGAGGGCTGGAGAGAGAGCGGATTTCCCTGCTGCACACCGTTCCAACCCTTGCGCAGTCAAAACTTGCGGGCGTGCCGGTGGGCGTATCTCAGCTTTGCTTGCGCTTGTGCTTCAATGCCTGCGAACCGCTTACGCACAACGTTGTGCGTAAATGGCGCGGGGCTTTCCCACAAGCAGGTAAAATCGTCAACCTTTACGGGCCAACAGAAACAGCGCAGGCGTTGTGCTTCTGCCGGCACAGAGGGGATATTTTACCGGGAGTGCAGCCGGTGGGCGAGCCGTTAGCGCAGCGCCCCCGCAGGGGGATCGCCGGAAACCCAAGCCCTAGTTCTAGGGGAAAATAACCAGCTCTGCGAGCCCTCAACGCCTGGCGGCTGCTCAACGCCTTACGGCATCAGAGGTTAACGCGGGCTGCACCGGCGACCTGGGACGCACCGCGAGAATGTCTCCCTAGAGATTTTAGGCCGAACCGACGGTCAAGTCAAGATTCGCGGGGTGCTAGGAGAGCCTGGGGAAATCCAGGCAGTGCTCTGCCAGCACCCAGCCGTGCGGCAGGCTTTAGTCACCGCCCTCGAATGCCGGGCAAAAAGCGCTTAGTGGCTTATCTGGTGGCGGACTTGGCTGCAGACCGGGTGCCGCTGCGCGCGTGGCCGGTGCCGGGTGGAGTTCGGCAGTAGCGGCGCTGCGGATTTAATGGCAGCGGATCTCTCCTCTGACGGGATGGGCGTGCGGGATGTGCCTGCCATTTGGGAAGCGGGCTTGCGCGTGCGCGTTGGGTTGCAACTGCCGGGTGTTTCTCAAGCGTTGCAGTTTGAGGGAACTGTGGCGTGGCGGCTCAGGAATGCCGGTGGGATTGCTTTCCAGACGACACCGGCTACGCGCGCAGGCTGCCGTGCTGCAAGCCATCAAACAGCGGAACGCAAACCGAGGGCTTTTCCGGAACCGACCTGCGCCCTCTCCAACCAAAGGTGGCGCTGGGGACTCCGTGCTTGTGCTGATTCTGCGACGGCACAGCGGTAGAGGTGCGGGCGGAGAATATCTCTGCCGACGGGGTTCGCGCACGCCGGCACTGCTATGTGGGAGGAAGGGGAAACCGTCCGCCTCCAGTTGCAGTACCGAGTCGAGAGCGAACCGGTGGCGGTGCAGGGGAAGGTGTGGTGGCATCAGGACAGTCAAGCCGGTGTCAAGTTCGAGCTCCCACCGGCACAGCAGGCTTTGATTTCGCGCTGCGTGGAGCACATCATTGCCGTGCGGGGACTGTCGGTGGGGCATTTGCGCTCGTTCCTCAAGGAAAAGCTGCCCCTTGTACATGCTGCCAGAGGCGTTCGTGATCCAAGGGCGAAATCCCGCTGACGCCTAATGGAAAGGTGGATCGCCGCGAGAAAGCCGGCACCTGCTGCACAAGCCCGGGTTTCAGAAGCCATTTTTGTTGCGCCCTCTGATGCGCTGGAACTGCAGCTGGCGAAGATTTGGGAGTCTACTCTGGGCGGTGGGTCGGCGTCAAGGACAATTTCTTCGAGCTGGCGCGGCAGGCGCTGCTTGCGGTGCGCCTGTTCGCAGCTCGCTGTTAGCGAGCTGCTAAGAGCTAACGCATCCGGGAGGTTTCGGGCGCGACTTGCCTTTGGCTACCCTGTTCGGGGCACCGACAGTCGAGCAAATGGCTGCTATTCTCCGCCTGGAAGGGTGGGCAGCCACGGGGGGGGCGGCCACGGGGGGCCGCCCCTACAGTCGGTGGTGCCGATTCAGCCGGCTGGCTGGAAACCGCCTCTGTTCTGCGTGCACGCTGTTGGGGGGAACGTCCTCTCCTACCGGGGGGTGGCGTCTTATCTGGGGGCAGCCGGTTTACGGGCTGCAAGCGCGGGGTTTGGATGGCAAAAGCGCCGCCCACACCCGGCTTGACGAGATGACGGCTGATTACATCAAAGAAATGCGAACTGTCCAGCCGGAAAGGCCGTACATGCTGGCCGGTCACAAAGCGCGGCGGTATCATCGCCTTCGAGATAGCGCAGCAGTTGGTAAGACAGGGTGAGAAAGTGGGTTTGCTGGCGAAAGCTCGATACTAGCAGTACCGCCCACTTACTGACCAAGGAGGTCGAGATTCCGCCGCTCTCGCTATCAGCTTTCTATTCACAAGTTGAATCTTTCACGGCTTCCAGCGCGAGACAAGCTAATTTATATCGCCTTTCGGGTGAAGTGGAAGATGCAAGGGCTGCTGCAGAAGATTGCTTAGAAGTTAGGGCTATTCAACAGCCGCTCTGAGTGGGAGGAACTCCCCGAACATTTCCTAGTGATAGAAGAGTTAAACCGGCAGCAGGAATTATGTGCCGCAAGTTTCCCCGGGCCGGCTGACCATTTTCCCCGCGCGGGATCCGCAGGAGCTGCCTTGGAGCGACCGACAACGGAATACTGCGATCCTTTACTTGGCTGGGGCGGACTGGCTGCCGGCGGTGTGGAGATCCAAGAAGTTACCGGCCATCACGTTCCCATGATGTTTGAACCTTATGTCCGGGTTCTGGCTGAAAAGTTGAAAGCTTGCTTGGAGAGGTTGCCGGTGGAAAATTGAGCCTATGTGGGCGACGGTTGATAACTGGCTGAAATCACCGGGCGGAGGGCAATGGGCATTGGGAATTGGGCATTGCTAATCCCCTTCGATCGGATCCTAATTGCAGTTAATCAACCGGACATGATATTATTGATAAATCACGCTAACAAACAAACCCGCACTAATTTGCAGACTGCCCCCCTAGGGAGAAGTCTGCCTCCCCAAAGGGCTAAACTGTGCTGTGGACAGCCTGCGGTCGCATCCAGTCCGCGATCGCGACTGTGTGCTGGTTAATCAGGTTCAGACAAACGTGAGCCTCCCCTTCGCAGACGAGCGCCCCAGTTATTGTCGAGTTCGTGAATGTCGCGAACGGTAAAAATGTCGTCCTTAGCGCCGTGAATTGACAGAACATTGTCACAGCAACCGCCGGAAAATCCAGTAATATCCGGTTAAATATATTTGGCATATCTGCTCTTTTCTGCTCCATAAAGGCGTACTGAAAATCCTCCTAGAGACGCCGCTTCATCACGTCGAACGGTGTGAAATAGGAACCGCCCGACAGGTTGACAGCCGCCTTGAACTTGTGACCCAAATACTTGGCAACCCGCAGGGCAATATGACCGCCAAAACTGACTGCAAAAAAACAGAGACGCTTTTCATCAAGGCGCGGGTTATTGTGCGACGGGAGCAACAATACTGGCAACCACTTACTCAAAGTTCACGGGAATGGGATAGGGATCTAGATTGATTTATTGCCCCGGTCCGTCGAACAAAAAGGCAGCCATTCCGCAGCTCACAAAATGTTCAGCGAAAGCAATAATCTCAACTTCCGTCACTGAATCAAGACCGTTGTACCGCAGGGCAAAGGTTCGCGGGATTCAGCGCTGTCAGGTAATAGTAAATAGTAGGGAATTTCGACACCGTTACATTCTAGTTTACCGCTATTCAGGGGGCGAGCGGTTTCGTCCCAGCTTTTGAGAAAGCAATCCTTGACGCGCTGTCGCAATGCTGCCTTACGGTTGTCATCGGAGAAATACATGAACTCCGCCCAGTGGTAGCAGCTCGTTGCGCTGCGAAAGAGGTGACGCAGGCCCATTTCATAGGAGCAGGTTTCCGCCTGTGCGACATAAATGTCGCCAAGTTGCGACCAACCTTTCATCCATCCCAGAACTCCGGGGTGCTGACATCGGTACAGTCTTTGGGAAGGACATACTGGAAATATCGTTCCGCCTTGCGATCCTCTTCTATCAGCCAGCAGAAAGGGCCAAATGTTTCGCTCAAACCATAGCCCTGAATCCACTCACAAGACATCAGTTTACGCCCTTCTTCTAAGACTTTTGTGGGCAAGAATGCAGCTCCGTAAGCAACTACTTGCAGGCTGCTTAAATCTGCTTTTACGGTGCGCGTATCCTCAGTGAAACGCTGCATGAAGACTGGGCGCAGCATGATGTGAGTTATGCGCTGCTTTTGGCTCTGTGGTGCCCAATCGGTGACATCTGGACTGTCTGGGAAAAATAGGGTAGCGTTATCTGCCAGGGCACCCAAGGAAAAAATGATGCCGGTGGTATTGTTCATCAGCCCTGACATCATTATATGGGCGTCTGAGTGAAATTTCAAAGTTGCAGACACCTTCAGCGATCGCAGGGCGATAAATCTTTCGGGAAGGCTGATAGCTTTGGGGTTGCCGGTGGTGCCGCTAGTGAAAAGAACTAGGAATCTCTCCACTGGATTGGGAGTTGCGATCGCAATATTGGAAGCTGTGGTAGCCGGTGTTTCGAGCTGCTGCCGGTCAATCTCGACGAGATTGACGCCAGATGATCGCAATTCGCCAATCGCCGAGTCCGTTTGTTTGAGGTAGATAATATGGTCTGGTTTGGCGATTTCGATAATGTCGAGCCATTCGTTAACAGCGGCTTCCTTTAGATTATAGGGAATCAAAACCTGAATGCCAAGGGCGCTGGCAGCGAGGAAGAAGAAAATCGCATATTCGTCGTGTTCGGAAACCATCAAAACGCGCTGTCCTAGCGTCAAAGCTTTGGCCTGCATAAAATTGACCATTGCAGCCACGCGATCGCGCACGTCCTGATAGGTGTAAGTCTGCTGTAAAGTGACGAAAGCGGGCTTTTCCCAAATGAGTTCATCCGGACAGTTGAGGAAGGACAGAATTTTCATAGTCTGACAGCGAGATTTTAGAAATTGCTCCTTCAAGTCCGCAAGCTCCTTTTGACAACCCTCATATTCACTAGCTCTAAAGAAGTCACTACCGCTAACTAGGACACCTCCTAAATCCGACCGATCCGCCCCACCTGAAAAAGTCAACGCTTCTCTTGACAACGGGTTGGATTTGAGGCTCTAATAAATATTAAGTATAGATAAAATTCCGCTCGATTTTGCTTCAAACGAATCCCAAGTTTACACGTCAGCTAGTCCTCAGACGAATCGAAAGGGTTTGGGCAAATAAACAGGCCCCAAGACTGGACCGGTTAAGAACCTCAATAATTAGTCGCACATTAATCAAGATATTAGAGTAAAAATAGGATATATTACATGCCTGATATGGCGATAATTGTTGAGGTTACAACAATTGAAAATGGTCTAGAATTGCTCGGCTTTAAGCTGTCAAACACGGAATAAATTTATATCCGTAAATTACATATCCAGCCTGGGCTGAGTGAAATTGGTTCAATATTCATCCTAGCAGCCGCTGCTTCGACTTTTAATTATGGCAACTTCAAGAAGACTGTTGCTTTTGCCGACCTGGGAAAAACCGTAACAGAGTCTGCCCCCTGCTCGGGGCTTCCAATCTACTGTTGGGATTCTGGTTCGCCGGGGAAATGCTGTCTTTACCTGAATTTGGCAAATGGCATCCTGACGGTTCGAGTCGGCTGTGAATTGCCAAGTAAGGAGTAGAAATCAGTCAAGGTCAACCCAGCGGCAATAGTTAGCTGAGAATCATAGGGAGTGGCTCGACCGGCTGGTGTCGCTCCAAGGCCGGTGGAAGTCTCTCAAGCTGGGATTTATGCCTCTAATTTCTGAGAGTTTTACCAGCAAACCTTTTCGGGAATAGAGCCATCCGTTTAGGTTTTGTGAAAACCTGCATAAAGCTGGTTGGTTGTAGGGACACTGCAGTGAAGCGAAGTCGCTACAGCTTGCTAACTCGCAGCATTTGTTTGCAAATCAAAACTACTGGGAAGCTTTGCGCGATCGGTTCTCCATCATCGAGATCACTGCCGTCAGTGCAGCAGCCATACAAAGGAGCAGTGCCGCCGAAAAGTGCCCTGAAATCCATAAACCAACGCTTCAGGAGGCGCTGCTGTGACATCGGCATTTTGCGCCAAGTGGGCGCTGCTGAGCGTCAACCCCGCAAACAGAGCGCCCATCAGAGGCAAACCCGACATCTGCCCAAAGGTGCGCGATAATAATAACAACCCGGACGCAATTCCCAGTCTTTCCTTCGGTACACTGCCCATAATGGCGCTATTGTTGGGTGACTGGAACATCCCAAAACCAACGTCACCGATGAACAACAACCCGCCCGGTTTTAATGCCTTGTAAATATTGGCCACTACTTTGGTCAGACTTAGGGCGTCATGGAATGTCCCAAAACTCCAAGCCTTGTCGTAAGATTCAGGAGGGAGGCTAAGTCTTCAGAACTGCTTACCAAAACTTCAACCTGCGGCAGATTAACTCTTGCTTTCACGAGGTAAAGCAGATAGGCATAAGGAGCGCTAATTAGGTACTTGTCCTGGGGGCCAACGGCTTCGGCGATCGCTTTGCAAAAGAAGCCATTTCCTTCCCAAAATCCTATGATATGTTCGCCCGGTTGGGGATTGAGGTATTGATGCATGACTTGAAAGTCATGTTTTCTCGCTTGAGGATAAGCCATTACGGCTTCCCCAGCTAACTTGGATCTCATCTTAATGAGTTCTTCAGATTCCCACATTTTACTCAACTCCTTTCATTAACTTAGAAAACCCAAAACTTACATTTCCTGAACCGATGCAACCCTGCGACTGGGACACGCGCCTGCTCGAAAGCTTCTCGTGCGGCTTTAGTTTGTCAACGCTTTCTCAGGTGAACTATCGGCAGTGTTAGAGGCGGCATCTTGCAACCTGTATTTGGCTTTTACATGAGAGGGCAAAACCCCAACTGCCAGCAGCTTTGCGGGGATGTCGCGCAACACCGGCATATTCCAATAGGGAGGCAGCTTCAAGGTGTTATCCGCTTGGAATGCTTTAGCGGTGACGTTCTCGTAAAGGATTGAAACGCCAGGATGACTTTTACCGGCAACTCGCGCTTGCGCTGCACCGCCGCCAGATGCTTCAGCCGCACCTCGCCGCGTTTAAGCGGTTCGATCGGAACGTTCGCCGCAGCTACAGCATCCTGAATTGCATAGGTGATGCCAACCCCACCCACAGGCGACATTACGTGGGCGGCGTCGCCAATCAAAAGCAAGCCCGGACGATACCAGCGATCGGGCGTTGCACAATACTGGGATGATTTAGGGAGGCAGAGGCACCCTCTTATATTTCAAATAATGCACGATCTATCGAATTGATAGATTTAACATTTATTCTGATTTGGAATAGCAGAGCGTTTTTCTATGAAGGCGATCTAGGGAATTTCTTAATCAGGTGTTCTCTCCCTCTACACGGGTCATATAAATCTTGCTCACTAGTTCGTCAGCGCCATCAATAAAACCTGGATAGACCTTATAAACATCAGTCCCATATAAAAAAGACCTCCAACACTTGATAATCTTACCCAAACGGTTGAAGGTTTCTGCACTTCTGTCACCCAGAACTCACGCGAGAATGCCAGCAACCCCTTTATTCACGGCAGTCCACAGCCAGATTTTGTTTTTTTACCCACAAAAGTCTGAAGTTCGTCAATCTGGGCAATTTCCGGAATTTCTTCCGAATCGGTCTGGTCTGGTAGAGGAGTAGCAGCTTGTTTAACCCAATTGATGACCGTGTTATGGTTGACACCGGGAACTCGTTCAATGGCACGGAAGCCCAACCCATTGACGTACATCTCCAAACACCGTTCTTTAATTGTGTCTCGGTATCCTTTAGCAGAATAGAACTCAACAAATTGGCGACCGCACTGGCGGCATAAGTAGTTCGGCTTGCCGCAACGGTGGCCATTCTTGCTGATCGAGGTAGATTCGCAGTATTTACAGTTCATTCTTACATTATGCAACGCCAGCGATCAAGCCGCCCTACTTCGACTGAGAGGAGCGATAACTGCTTCCAATCCTGCAAATGGTGTGCCCGATCGCCAAAAGCTGTAACTATCCCCCCCATCGAGCGGGGAAGGGTGAGCGATGCGCCCGCAGTGCCTTGGAATTAAGATAATTCTGGGAGGGAAATCTGTTTGGGCCAGGTGCAGATAAACGCTTACACCATTACTCTTTAGGACTGCCGGTAAAGTGGTATCAGAAGAAAAGAAGCAAAGGTTTTCCGAGCTGCTCAAGTACATTCGGGGCAACGACGGTGTGAATAAGTTCGCTGCCCGCTTGGGCATCAAGCTCCCAACTTATAGCGCTTGGGAGACAGCTAGGGCTTTTCCCAGCGATGAAATTTGGGCTGCCCTTCTTCCTCAGTTGTGCGAGCTGTCTGGTTTTACTCCCGAGCTAATAGACCGGTATTTGCGCGGGGACTATGAACTGCTAGATTTAATTGAAGGCCCCGCAGCAGAGGGTTGGCTGCCACGATCCAGACCAATAATGACTGTTCCTAAGTTCAGAACTTGGTTGCAGACTCTTTCTCTAACGGAAGCGATTCAAGTTTTGAAAGATGCTTCAGAGCGGGCAACCGAGTTAGCCTTGCAGCCCCCGCAGGGTGGCAAGTCTGGTGACACGCCCGCCCCGCATAGGGGTGGGGCATCTCTAGGGGAGACAATAGAAGCAAGGGGTTTGCCTGGTGAAGTTCACCGGCAAGATTCGACCGATGAAGCAGGTGCAGAGCTTTGGACGTTTCGAGTAAATCCGAGTGATGAGTCAGCGGTGGCCACCATTATCTGCCACCTCTCCAAACATTTGTCTCTTGAAAAGATGGTGCGGGTAGATAACCAGCAGCGCGAACGGATCTTCTTCAATCTTCAGAACCTAGGTTTACTTGACATGAGGAAATATCAAAATAATCCTTTTTATATTTTAATGGAAGAGTACAGGCTAGCCAATGGCTTAAGCTACGAGCAATTTGAGGAGCGCCTGCTGAGGCAAGGAAAGGATGCCGGATTAGCTCCCCAAAAAATAGCGAAGATTGTCAGGGGTCAGTCTTTGCCAGACGTGCGGGAGCTTCTTTGGATTGGCGCTTTCATCAGGAAGCCAGATGGGAGTCTGTACGACCACGAGGAATTAATTGCCCTTCGCGACGGGACCAGCCGTTCCTGAAAAGTTGGAGCCTTTCCATCACAATAATTCGTTTGTGAGGAGGGGGTTTGCAAAACCATAAAATCTGTAAATTAATTGCCAGCAAGTAAGGAGGCATAGCATGTTGGAATGTCAGGGGTATAGCGACAACATATCGCGCCTTAAAAGGGAATTATAAGTTGCTTCAAACCTTGCCGTATGGGGCCATACTTGTAAATTTATGCCGCCCCAATTTCAGGTTTTTTTTACGGGCTGTTATCCTTCAATTAATACTTCGACAAGCCTTCGTTGGGATTGCTATTCAGTTGCGATTGCTGCCAGTTTTACCAGCTTATGTCGGGTAAGGTTTGGGGATTACTCCCCGCCCCTCCCCTAAGAACCGGACATGAGACTTTCGCACTCATCCGGCTCAAGCCTTACTTCGAGCGATTTGGCTTGGATTTGGAGTGTACCTGCTTGTGGCACGCTTTGTGCAGGTGCTGAAGGTTGTCAACGTCGTCTTGACCCCCTTGAGCCACAGGTACTATGTGATGGGTTTCGATTCCCTCTCCGTTGAATAGGGGTTCGCCGCAGGCTGGACATTTCCAATTTTGGTTTTGAGCGATTTTGTAGTTGCGGGAGTTTTTCTCCCAGTAGCTCTTACCGTGTTTTTGGTGGCGCTTGTCCCAGTATTCCTTCAAAGAGGGGTCGTCTGGTGACGCTTCTCCTTTCACCTTTATGTAGCGCTCGATGGGGGTGTATCCTATGGGGTAGAGAACCAAAAAGGTCTCTTTCCCGCGGCGTTCGCTCTTGCAGGCGAATGTCCATTTAACGCCATTTACGGTTTGGAAGTAGCGCTTCCGAACCCATTTGGTGTTTTTGTTGGGATGCCGCCTTTTGGCCCAACTCCAAAGGTATTGCCACACCCTGTATGCGATGTAGCTGAAGGTTTCTTTGCTCACCACTCCTTTGTAGTAGTTAGCAAAACCGCGGCGAATCGGATTCAGCATTTTGATTACGGCTTCCTGTTCGTCTCCGTTCATTGCTCTGATTTCTCTCCCCACTCTCTTGCAGAAGTCCAGGACTTTCTTCTTAGAGGGTTTGATGAGCAGTTTACCGCCATAGTGGCGGTGGTTGAATCCCAGGAAGTCGAAACCGTCGTCTATCGACGTTATTACCGTCTTCTCCGAGCTGAGTTCGAGTCCTCTTTCAGACAGCCATTGCTGGCTCTGGGTCTGGGCCATTTCGAGACTCCCTTTGTCCCTAGCTGTGACGATGAAGTCGTCAGCGTACCGCACCACTCCAAGTTTCTTGTTGGTGGCCTTGATGTGATTTTCTAGGCCATGCAGACCGATATTGGCCAGTAGGGGCGATATTACCCCCCCCTGTGGTGTGCCCGTCTCCGTTGGGGTGAACTCCCCTTTGAAGATGAACCCAGCTTTTAACCACCCTGCTATCCGGTTCCTTCCGGGGAAGTCACCTAACTGCTTAAGGATGGATTCATGAGCAATGTTGTCAAAGAAGCCCTTGATGTCAGCTTCTAGAACCCAGGTGTCCGAACCCCCACGCAGCCTTGTGTAGGTCTGTCCAATGGCGTCCTGACAGCTTCTTCCGGGCCTGAACCCATAGGAGTTAGGTTCAAACACGGCTTCCCATTCGGGTTCTAGTGCATTCATTACTACTGTCTGTTCGATTCTGTCACGCACGGTTGGGATGCCGAGCGGTCGTTTCTTACCGTTGGGTTTGGGTATCATTACCCGTCTAGTTGGGCTTTGACTCCCACCCATCCAGTCGTTTACCAGCTTCACCCTTTGCTCTGGGGTATTGACGACCTCTCCGTCAATTCCTGCCGTTGCCTTGCCTTGGTTGGTTTGGGTGATTCTCCGAATCGACAGCAGTAAGGCAAGCGCGGCTTCTTAACATTAACTTTTGCAGGCTTCTCAGCTTGCGCCAGTTACCAAGCTTCCTCGCGAGAAAGATTCTTTGTCTCAGATTCCTGACCGCCTTGGACATTTTGCGCCAGTTAATCTGGCTCCTGTCTTCCAGCTGTCTCCTCAGTCCGTTTGTTGAGTTTGACCTCGACATCCAACTTGTCCTCGAATTTGGTTTCCTCGATTGGCCTCTTTCTCATAAGACCAAAGGTAAGTCTGCTGTTCCTTTCGGTCAGGGGCAAATCTTGAACCCCTATCCCTCCCATTACACGAGGGCGTTCGCTTTTTACCTCATCCTCTACCCCCCAGGGAGTTCTGCCTCCCTTGCGGTTGGCCTACCACGGAACTCGACCATTCCGCGGACTCTGTGGGGTTTACCCTGTTGTATCGTTTAGTTTTCTGCTTTTCCTTTTAGGTGCTGTCTATCCTGCGGTAGGGCTTTATTCACACGTCCGGGTGACACATCAGCACTGGGACTACCTACTTACCTTTTTGGTTTGGGCCTATCAGCCTTATTTGGCCCATTTAGAAATAACGCAGTTTAAACAACAGTTCACTTGCGTTCACCATTTGGAAAGTCCCTCTTGCTCCTGACCAGCTTAGGCTGCTAGTTTCGGCTACTTTCGGGGTCTGCATTCCGTCCTTTTCGTTACCTACACAGGACGTGACCGGGCCGTATAGGCATTTTCCGTGAGGGTGGGAGGTGTGAATCTCCCAGAGGGGCCGACCCCTCGTACTAAACGACCATTTCAGGTCGCGC
>CAZJNL010000002.1:27155-27645 GCA_964546515.1 uncultured Oscillatoria sp. | reverse complement strand
CCGCAACAACAGCGGAACTTTCTCGCCCACCGGCACCCACTTTCCCTGACAGGTGGTTACTATAGTTCCCTCGCTTGGGGGAATTACGATAACAATGGAGATTTGGATATCCTGCTGACAGGCAACTTCGGTTCAGGGTACATCGCCAAAGTGTACCGCAACAACAGCATCACCGGCGGCACCGGCAACGATACTCTCAGTGGCAGCGACAGCAATGACGTGCTGTTTGGCAACAACGGGGATGACAACCTCGATGGGGGTGCCGGTAATGATATCATCTTTGGCGGCCAAGATAATGACTCCCTCACCGGCAACACCGGCAGCGATATCCTCATCAGCGGCACCGGCAATGATACCCTCTTTGGCGGCAAAGACAGCGACACCCTCACCGGCAACACCGGCAGCGATATCTTCTCTGGCGACACCGGCAACGATACCCTCACCGGCAACACCGGCAGCGATATCTTCTCTGGCGACACCGGCAACGATA
>CAZJNL010000002.1:12008-27055 GCA_964546515.1 uncultured Oscillatoria sp. | reverse complement strand
CCGTCAGTGGCGGCGACGGCAACGGTAAAGACAGCGACACCCTCACCGGCAACACCGGCAGCGATATCCTCTCTGGCGACACCGACAACGATACCGTCAGTGGCGGCGACAGCAATGACGTACTGTTTGGCAATAAGGGGGATGACAACCTCGATGGGGGTGCCGGCAACGATACCCTCTATGGCGGTAAAGACGCTGACTTTCTCACCGGCAGCGATCGGGATGATTTCCTTGCCGGCAATATCGGCAACGACACCCTGACTGGCGGTGCCGGTGCTGACAAGTTCCTCTTGAAAGCCGGTACGGGAAGTAATATAATCACTGACTTTGAAGATGGCATTGATTCGGTGGTATTAGCCGGCGGCTTGCAATTCCAGCAGCTGACAATTACTTCTGGCAATGGGGCAACTGTCATCACTGTTGTCGGCAGTAACGATCTCCTCACCCTCAATGGGGTGGAAGCTAACCTCATCGGCATAGACGATTTCACCGTCCTCTAGTAGGGGCGGGTTTATAAATATCCTGTGCTTATCCCCGCCCCTACTGTAGCACAGACCGAAATGCCTGTGCCGGCTCTTTGGTGATGGCCCTCCCTTCTGGCTGTCGAAATTTACTTAAATAACGCCACCGGACATACTATCATCTAGTAATATTATGTCTACTTGTTTAACCGGAAGCACGCAGACCGGCAAAGCCAATTAGCAATGCCCAATGCCCCTGCCCAAGCTCAACTGTAGCTTTCCTCATATCTAGTCCGTTCGATTGACCGCAATTAGGCAGCTCCGGGAAAGGGAAGCAGTGATGCCCTACGCGCCTACGCGCCAATGCCCCCATTCAGAAATATTATCGGTATTCCACCGAAATTGATATCAAATGTGTCTCACTAGAAAAGGCGACTGGGAACCAACTTCGCAGTAATGCCAGCAGAATCATATAGCGCGGTTGGAATATCAGTGAGAATCCACCGGCTACTTGTTTTTGCGGTGCCGCCCTCTGAGCTGCCAGCATGCTGTGCGGGCGTACCTGGAACTTTTCGCGCCGCCTAGCATACCGGCAGCAACTTGTCAATCCCCCGCAGCTGATACAACTTAACGTTGGGGAGCGGGCTGAGTAATCCCGTCTGGTTATCACCCTATTTCCAGCCGCCACAGGTTCGGCAATCGCGAGTTATTCGGACTTCCCAGTTCTGGATGGCTAGTTCATCATATGAATAAGGAGGATTCTACACTTTCAGCAGTTTGTGATACAGAAAGATTTTCCTGCCAACGTGGCTACACTCTAAGCTGCTGTTAAGCCAGAATTGGACAGATGTTGCGTGTCATGTCTGTAGAGAGCAACCAGTGTTACCCACAACACACTCGCCGCCTGCGGAGTGGCTGGCCGGCCTGGCTGGGCCTTCCGAGGGCTTCCCTGTCAGCTAATCCTCATTGAGCGGAACGTCTGCAAATCTACCCTGAGAGGGATTCCCCCCAGATGTTCTTCAAATTATATGTAGAGAAGCTTAATTTTACCCGCATTTTGGGGAAAGCTTAAGAATATAGGAGCTGAAGAGCAACCCTTGACTGTTTACAGCCGTCTAAATGTGGAATACTCTAGAAGAAGGAAAACTCATACCGACTTCGAGTTTTAACCAGCGGTCTCCCCGCACTGTCTGTTGCCGGTGTGGCGGCCAGGGGTGGCCGATGTAGGGGCGGGCCCCCGTGCCCTCCCTCCTTGCGAGCGAGCTTATCAGAGCTTCAACCGACTGAAACGCGCTCTCCTGCCCTGAGAGTGGGGCAGGTGAATGAACCTTTAATTTCTATTTAGGGAGTTCACGACTCACTCATGCCCACAGCAAAGAACCGTACAATGACCGCCAACCCCACTTACATGGGCGCACGGCCTTCTGCACCGGCTGATATAGTGCGCACCTATCTGCACGAGATCGGACGGGTGCCGCTGCTGACCCACGAGCAAGAAATTGTCTTGGGCAAGCAGGTGCAGCAAATGATGGCGCTGATAGAAGCGAAAGAAGCGCTAGCATCCGAGCTCAACCGCGAACCCACACCGCAAGAGTGGGCCGAACACCTGCAGCTTTCGGAAGCCGAGCTGAACCGGCTCGTGCACCAAGGACAGCGTGCCAAGCAAAAGATGATTGAAGCCAACTTGCGCCTGGTCGTGGCCATCGCCAAGAAATACCAGAAGCGCAATCTGGAGTTACTCGACCTGATTCAAGAAGGCACACTCGGTTTGGAACGAGGGGTAGAAAAATTTGACCCCATGCGGGGTTACAAGTTTTCCACCTACGCCTACTGGTGGATTCGCCAAGCCATTACCCGGGCCATCGCCCAGCAGGCTCGCACGATTCGCCTGCCAATCCACATCACCGAAAAACTTAACAAAATCAAAAAAGTCCAGCGGGAGCTCACCCAGCAGCTGGGGCGAAGCGCCACGCCGGCGGAAATTGGCCGTGCCCTCGATTTAGAGCCGGCTCAGATCCGGGAGTATCTGACTATGGCCCGCCACCCGATTTCCCTGGACATTCGCGTCGGGGACAACCACGACACGGAACTGCAAGACCTGCTCGAAGATGAAGCCGCCTCGCCGGAGAACTTCACCACTCAGGAATTGCTGCGCCAAGACCTCGACAACCTGCTCGCCGAACTCACCCAGCAGCAACGGGATGTGATCACCCTGCGCTTTGGCCTCAAGGACGGTCGAGAGCTGTCCCTGGCCAAAGTCGGCGAGCGACTGAGCCTGAGTCGGGAGCGGGTGCGCCAGCTGGAACATCAAGCCTTGGCTCAGCTGCGCCGCCGGCAAGCCAACGTGCGGGAGTATCTCGCCAGCTAGTCTAGGGGTGAGTTTTGAACGCAACGAGCTCACTGATCGCTCCTCACTGATCACTGCAAAAATCTGGCTGGGAGCCGCAACAGTTCCCAGCCAGATTTTTTGTTAATATTTGTAAACAAATTCGGCTATCGTTGGCGACGGGCGTGAAGCCAAAGCCGAAGACTGGGCCGTAAACATGCCCGGATTCTCAACTCAGGAGGTCTGACTAGAAAACCTAGAGGCAAAAAACCCGGGTGCACAACCGGCCCCACCACAACATTCCCCGTGGCATAAGATGCTAAACTGGTTTGATAGGCAGCAAGCGGCGCTCCTCCCAGCTTTGGGGCTAGCCGCGAATGGCGTAGTCTGCACTGTACTGACGGCTTCTGACGCCCTTGCGGCTTTTGGGTTAGAGATTGCCTCACCGCCCCCAAAGCAAACGGTTTACCCCACTGCAGGCGGAGCAATTCCAGACCCCGCAATGCCTGCTGCGGAAGAACCTTTAGCCGATGGGGTTTACCTCTACGGCGAATCCCCCTCACCCGAACAGATCGGCAAAACCTATTTGGTGTTTGAAGTGCGCCGGGGCTTGGCGATCGGAGCATTTTACATGCCCAGCTCCTCCTTTGACTGTTTTTACGGCAGCGCCTGGCCGCAGCGACTCGACCTGACCATTGTCAGCAGCTACGAACAAACTACCTATTCCTACTCCGTCCCCCTCGAGCAGTTTCACCCCATCCCCACCGTCAGCGCTAACGACCTGCGGATATTGAGTGTCTGCACTGACAGCTATCAAGATCGGGTGTGGCAACAGGAAAGTCCCCAGCGCCCAGCCCCCAGCCCCCTCAATACTCAATCCCCGGTTGCGCCTTGACGCCTTGCTCGCGAAACGGATGCTTAATCAAAGTCATTTCAGTTACTAAGTCCGCCCGCTCAATTAGGGCTGCCGGTGCCCCCCTGCCGGTGAGGATGGCGTGGGAGTCAGCCGGCTTTTCTTCCAAACCGGCAATCACTTCCTGAACGTCCAAATACCCCAACTTCATTGCTACATTAATTTCATCAAGCAGCACCAGCTTAAAGTCCGGGTTGCGGATAAATGCCTTCCCCATTTGCCAAGCGAGCTGGGCGGACTCTATATCCCGCTCCCTATCTTGGGTTTCCCAGGTGAAGCCTTCTCCGAGTGCGCGGAACTCTATCAGGGAGCCCCACCGCTCCAGCACCGCTTTTTCCGCCGGCTCCCAAGCCCCTTTGATGAATTGCACAATGGCCACGCGGTAGCCGTGTCCCAGAGAGCGCAGCACCATGCCTAACGCCGCTGTGGTTTTGCCCTTGCCATTGCCGGTGTGGACAATGATTAACCCTTTTTCCTTGCTTCGCTCCGCTAGTCGCTTCTGCTGCACCTGCTTGCGCCGCTGCATCTTCTGCCGGTGCTGCTCAGGCGTCAGCAATGCCGGTGCCGACTGCGCTCGATCGCCAGCTTGCAAGTTTTGACACTCATCCAAATCAGTCTTCCCTTCCATACCTAGCTACTGCGCTCCCCTCTTTAGCCCACACCGCACCCGGACACCTGCCAAGCAACCCGCTCCGAGGTTCCCTCTTCTATATTTTGCGGAAGTGCCGGTCACAGTTGATGATAAACCGGTTAAGCTGAGATTAAGACTGAGTTAAGAAAAATAGAGCAGATGAAATCGGTTTAACCAACCATCAGGGCGATTCGCATCAATCCAGTGGCAATCGCCGGCCCGATGAGGGCCACCGGCAGCAACCTCGACCGGCAACAGCGTACCGGTGACTCAGTTCCAATTTAAACGCAATACATAATTTTATATAATGGAGATATCTATGGCAGAACCCAGTGATTTTCTATCTCCTCGCAGCCGCTACCACGGCAAGTTCACGCCGCAGAACTTGGCTTTTGATGCGAATCTGCAGGAGTTCGCTCAAAAAGTGAGCATAATCTGCGCCTTAGAAACCGGTGGCAAGCTCTCTCCAGAACAAGCCTACGAGGAAATTAGGAGGCTCTGGCACCGACTGAAAACATCGAAGAAACAGCTGGGAATTGGCGAACCTCCCCCTGAAGGCAGCGAGGAGCAGAGTGAAGGATGAACCGAGAACAGAGAAAGCAGAAAGTCGTTTCACTGCACACTTGAGGGTCTCCCACAAGGGGTGCCCCTATATACTTTAAACGGGCAAGCCGCAGGTTATTGCGGTTTTCACTCGCGCCAAATACAACCCTTGTCTGGAGATGTAATATTATATACGAAGGACGAGGAGTTGATTTGTGTGAATCCCTATCAGGGATTGAAATAGGAATCGGAGCTGATGGCTATGTTGCCGGTTAAAGAAGCGGAGTCAATCATTTTCAACTTGGTGCGGAACCTGGATGCCGGGCGGGATGTCGAGGTTGTGGACTTGCTTGACGCAAACGGTCGCATTTTAGCGGTGCCGGTGACCAGCGCCCTCGATTTTCCCCACTGGGATAATTCCGCGATGGATGGCTATGCGGTGCGCTCTGATGATGTGGCCGGCTGTAGCGCTTCGCAACCGGCAACCCTAGATATTATAGAGGAAATTCCCGCAGGTGTCAAACCAGGGGCAGAAATTCAACCGGGAACAGCGGCGCGAATCCTGACCGGCTCGATGATGCCGGCGGGTGCGGATACGGTGGTGATGCAGGAGCGGACGCGGCGGGAGGGAAATCGCGTGTTTATCTTGGCCGCACCGGCAGCTCCTGGGGATTGCGTGCGCCACCGGGGATCTTTCTACAAGGCAGGGACACCGCTGCTGCCCGAGGGGATCGCCCTGCTAGCACCGGAAATCGCCGTGCTGGCTCAGGCTAGGTTAGCTCAGGTGCCGGTGTGGCGGCGTTTGAGGGTGGCGATTCTCTCCACCGGCAATGAGTTGGTGACGCCCGACAAACCCCTGCAAGCGGGCCAAATTGTGGACTCCAATCAGTACGCTCTGGCTGCTGCAGTGGCGTCAGCTGGGGGAGTGCCGGTGCCCCTGGGCATTGTGGAAGACGATCCGCTTGCGCTCGAGCGGGCAATTGCGCGAGCGGTGAGCACAGCGGACGTTGTGCTGTCCACCGGCGGCGTCTCTGTGGGCGATTACGACTATGTGGAAGACATTCTAGCCAAACTGGGAGCGGAAATTCACATCCAGTCTGTTGCGATCAAACCGGGTAAACCCCTGACTGTGGCAAGGTTTCCTGCTTCTGCCACCGGCCCTGAGGTCTTGTACTTTGGGTTGCCTGGGAATCCTGTTTCAAGCTTAGTGACGTTTTGGCGGTTTGTCCAGCCGGCGCTGAAAAAGCTGGCCGGTGTAAAATCCGGTTGGGGGCCGGTATTTGTGCGGGCGCGTTCGCGACAGGAGTTGCGCTCGGATGGCAAGCGGGAATCTTACTTGTGGGGGAAGTTGCAATTAGTCGATGGTGCTTGGGAGTTTGAGCTTGCCGGTGGGAGTCACAGTTCTGGGAATTTGATTAATCTGGCGCTTTCCTCAGGTCTGGCGGTGGTGCCGGTGGGTGAAACGCTGATTCCGGCTGGAGAGCTGGTGCTGGTTTTGCAGGTGGGATGAGCCAAAGAGCCAAATGCTAAGAAATGTTGCTATTCTTGAATCCGGTTAGAACAAACCTCTTTTGCCGGTCGGCTTTACAGTCAGCCAGTTGGTTTTAGCCAAAGCCAGCTGCTCGTCGGTGACGCGGGCACCTGTGAGATTGGCTCCGCAGAGATTCGCCCCCCGCAGGTTGGCATAACTGAGATAAGCCTCGGTGAGGTCCGCACCTCTGAGATCGGCTCCTTCCAAGTCGGCGTAGCTCATATAAGCTTTGGTCAAATTGGCGTCCCGCAGACTCGCCCGATTTAAATTCGCCCTGCCAAAATTGGCATTGGAGAGATCGGAATTCTGGAAGTTGGTTTTAGTTAACTTAGCTTGGTGGAAAATGGCTTCCGCTAAACTGGTTTTCGACAAGTCCAGCAGGCTGAGGTCGCAGCTGGCAAAATCTCGTCTGCCCTTGGTGTAGGCTGTTTTCACACCCAAGGCATCCCACTTGCCTGGAATTTTGGTCTTACCGCCTGAAGCCCCTTTGCCGTCTACCGCCGTCACCCCCCGGTAGGCAGCCAGACTGCGATGCTGTGTGCCCCCACTGGGCAGACGGGTAGGGGCGGCGCGGGCTTTGCGGGCCCGAATCTCCTCAGCCAGCCTTGAGGCCGGTGACATCCCTGAGGAAGGGCCTGAATCTGCGACGGTGCGGTCTTCTGGCTCAACGACTGGTTTGGGTTGAGTGATCATGCCTTGGGAAAGGCTGTGCCGGTGCAACTCCACATCCATCGCTCTGAGGACTTCGCTGGCGGACTGGAAGCGACTGCGGACGGAAACTTCCAGCATTTTCTCCAGCACGCGCAACAAACCTTGACTGACATGTATGTATTCCCGCCAGCGGATTTCACCGGTTCCCAGATCGTGGCCGAGATGATTGGGAGATTTGCCGGTGAGCAGATAAATGCAAGTCACGCCTAGGGCGTAGATATCACTGGCATAAACGGGGCGCAGGGACATCTGTTCCGGTGGCGCAAAACCGGGGGTGCCAATCGCAAAGGAGGTGAGTGCGGTATTTTCTGAGGTATTGAGGATGGCGGTTTGGCTTACTTGGTCTTTGACGGCTCCAAAGTCAATGAGGACGAGTTTTTGGTCTATGTCGCGGCGAATAATATTGGCCGGTTTGATGTCCCGGTGGATCACCCGACGCTCGTGCAGGTATTGCACCACCGGCAGGAGCTCGGTGAGAAACTCTCTGACGCCCAGTTCAGTAAAAGGGCCGGTGCGCTTGACTTCCTGTTTGAGGGTCGAGCCGCTGATGTACTCCTGAACCAGGTAAAATTGCTCATTGGATTCAAAGTAGTCTAGCAGCCGGGGGACTTGGGGGTGATCGACAAGCTTGCCGAGGGTTTTGGCTTCTCGCTCAAATAGCTGCCGCGCCATGTCCAACACCTGCGGCGAGGTGGTTGCGGGGCGCAGCTGCTTAATCACGCAGGTGGGGGTTTCGGGCAAACAGAGGTCTTGGGCTACAAAGGTAGCGCCAAAGCCACCTTGCGCCAAGGGTTGAATCACGCGATAGCGACCGCGGAGCCGAAGAGTGGTCCCGCAGGCTTGACACCGGTGAGCGTGGTCTGGGTTTTCAGGATGGAAACAGGCAGGATTTACACAGATACTCATATTCACCCGGATGTAGCTCTGCTGTTTGACAGCTAACTGGCATGCACAAGTAGATGCGTTTGCCCCGTTTGGCCTCAAGCAAGCTTTTCTCGGGGCCGCTCAGCTTATACCCTACCTTAAATGATTTAAGGGGATTAACGGGATGTCCTGGGGGGAACCCCTGGTTGCTCAAGTGACTCGGCTTGTGTGGACAGGAGTTTCAGGACTGCCCGCACCGGCCACGGCACCGGCAGCCCGTCCCAGACACTTTCTTCTTACATTCAGGTATTCTTCTTATGTTTAAAGTTCCTCAAAACAGGGGGCAACCAACGGTCTGGGGAATTTCTTTACAAAATTTTTACATAATTGTGTTGATTGTGTGAAGGCGGAGCGCCGGTGGGGCTGGGTGCCGGCGGGCCTGGGGGCTGCGGCTGCGGAGGGTTATACAGAAACCCGGTTTCTTTAAGTTTCCGGGTTTCTAGAAAATCCCGCAGGCTCTTGATAAAAACAAAGCCAAATGGTATAATCCCTCGGTGATGTCGCCGCGAAGACTGGCAAACGCCCGGGTGGCGCTGGCGATGCCGGTGAGCCAAAATCCTGAGACAGCGGTTTGGAAAATTAAGATTTACCGGCCCAATTTTGGCCGACGGTTATTGCGGCTGTCTATTATATATTGCAAGTCTGGCTTGAGTTGAATGGCTTTGTCGCAAGCCGCAAGTATCGTTCTTATAGGCTGCGTTCCCCCCAAGGGGGGAACGCAGCCTACTTGTGCTACTGTTAAAACTCCAGAAACCAGGTTTCACAGGAGTTACCTGGTTTCTTGATATTTTGTTTTGCCGAAGAAAATTAGCGATAGAATGAAATCAGTAACCCTGTTTGCGGTGTGAGATGAAACTTAGCTTTTGCATGATTGTTAAAAACGAGTCAGCCACTCTGCCCAAGTGCCTGAGCAGTGTCAAAGACGTGGTGGATGAAATGGTGGTGCTGGACACCGGCTCGACCGACCGCACTCCTGAAATTGCGCGAGAATTCGGAGCGAAAGTTTATCACTTTGAGTGGTGCAACGACTTCTCAGCAGCTCGCAATGAATCCCTCAAGTACGCCAGCGGCGACTGGATTCTGGTGCTAGATGCGGATGAGGTGCTGAAACCTGAAATTGTACCGCAGATGAAGAAGGCGATGCTCAAGGAGCGCTATATCCTGATCAATCTCGTCCGCCACGAAGTTGGGGCGACGCAATCTCCCTACTCGCTGGTGTCGCGGCTGTTCCGCAATCACCCAGATATTTATTTCTCGCACCCCTATCACGCAATGGTGGATGATAGTGTTGCCGAACTGTTGCGCCAAAAGCGCAATAAGTGGCAGGTGGCTGACTTGTCGACGGTGGCAATTGAGCACTACGGGTATGAGCCTGGAACGATCGCAGCTCTTGATAAGTTTAGCCGAGCGCGGCAGGCTATGGAAGCATATTTGGTTGAGCACCCGTCCGATCCCTATACTTGCAGTAAGCTGGGAGCTCTGTATGTGCAAGCGGGGGAATTGGAAAGAGGGATTCAGCTGCTGGAACTGGGATTGGCAGCGCTGCGGGATCGGGACAGGTCTAAAACTGTGTCAGCGCCGGTGCTCTATGAACTTCACTACCATTTAGGCATTGGGCACACTCGCTTTGACAAGCTGTCTAAAGCTAAGTCGCACTATAAAGCGGCAATCGAGCTGGCTATTTTACCGCAGTTGAAACTCGGCGCTTACAATAATTTGGGCAATTTGCTGCTGGAAACCGGCGACTTGACGGGGGCGATTGCTGCCTTCCAGACTGTCTTGCAGATTGACCCGAATTTGGCTCTCGGTCACTTCAATTTGGGGATTGCTCTCAAGCAGAAGGGGCGTCTGAAGGAAGCGATAGATTCCTACCGGCAAGCTATTGAACTCGCTCCTCATTATGCGGAAGCTTATCAAAATTTGGGGGTGGCGCTGCTGAAAGCCGGGAATGTGTTGGAGAGTTTGGAGACTTTTCGAGAGGCGATTGCGCTCTACGAAAAGTGTGATTCGCCTGCAGGCAGTCATCTGCGCCAAAGTTTGAAGGAAATGGGTTTGAGAGTTTGAATTATTTCAATTCCTGTTGAAAAGCAGGCAATAAAAGCCTGTTGTAAGTCCTATCAAATTCGGTTTTCTCTTTCCTGAATCCCTAACGGGAGCTTCTCAATTTTGCAGGAAGCACTCTGCAAGCTGGCGCTGCAAATGTAGAGACGCGACATGTCGCGTCTCTACTTCTGCCACGGAGCATTAGGTTTTTTAGGCATATACCCGGATTTGACAGAATGGCTAAACGCTGCGAGCCAATTACCACATCAAGGGTGGAGAAGGCAATCTTGAATTGGCGCTCTCCGGATGTTTTCCATCTGTGCTATATCCTGGAAAGAAAAACTACTTGACAAGTATATTTTTTGATGTTAAAATGGCAAGGCTTACGTTATGGCAGGTGGCGTGCATGCTAGCCGGTGCGGCAGTGGGCAGTATTGCCAGTTGCGATTTTTCCGCATCTTCTCCCACACCCCCACACATCCAAGATTCACCGGCACCGGTTGGGCGGAATTTTCAACTGCAACACAAGCTCACCGGCATGGAGCGTGCCGGTGAGGCGAGGTCTGTGGCCTTTAGCGCCAGCGGTGAGGCGATCGTCAGTGGCGACCGGCACCGAACAGTGAAAATCTGGAATCCAGGCGGCGGTTAGGGTTGAGTTTCTGGCGATCAAGAAGCGCGGGCAGACTCTGGACTTAAGTCAAACGAGCATCTCGACCTTGCCGGTATCTAAGTCGTAACGAGCCCCAACGATTTTCAACTTGCCCTCTTTGACTAACTCAGCCAGTATAGGTTCAGAGGATTTTAATTGCTCCACAACCAGTTTGACATTGGCTTTGACGGCGTTGTCGAGCTGATCGCCAGCTTGGCCTTTCGCCTTAACCAGGGCGGGGTTGATGGCTGCCACCAAACTGCCAATCTGACCGGGGACTGGCTTGCTTTCTAAGGCGGCTTTCACCGCACCGCATCTTTCATGGCCCAGCACCATCAGCAGGGGGACACCCAAATGCTCGGCGGCATATTCAATGCTGCCGATCACCGCGCTGTCCAGGATATGCCCAGCCACCCGAACCACAAACAAATCACCCAGTCCTCGATCGAAGATATGTTCTGCGGATACCCGTGAATCAGCACAGCCGAGTACGACGGCAAACGGATGCTGGCTGTAGGCTATTTCGGTCAGTCGCTGCAGGGTTTGGGCGGGATAGGTGCGTTTTTGCTCGACATATCGTTTATTCCCATCCATCAATTTTTTCAGGGCTTCGTCAGGGCTGATGCCTACAGGAGAATCCTCGTTTGCGGCGACACTTTGATGCCCAAGAAGCTTGGCTCCCAGGGTAGCTGCCAGGGCTCCGGCACCGGCAGCCGCGAGCATCTCCCGCCGGGAAAGCCCTTTCAAATGCTTTCTGTTGTCCATCATTTGCTACCTTGCGCAAATGTTCAGTTAATAGGAGTTTAAACCTAGTAGCTGGGATGGAGCAGATTCTTAAGGTATTCTTTGCAATTCGCTTTTCTGGGGAGTTAAAAACCCCGGCTCTCTGCCTAACTCACGAAGAAAAGGGATTGAATGGGGCCAAAGGCAGTATCTGGGCCGGTTTCGGGTGCCGGTGCAGCAGTAACTTACTTGACTGGATGTTCAGCTGCTTTACACCTTGGTGGTGGTGCTGGGTTTATCCAATCAAGAGTGGAAAAATGAGAGGGTATAATTTTTATTTACGATTAGTTGAAAAGATTTACATGGTGCGGGAGTTGAGGTAGCAATCAAAATCTGGATGCGCGGAGCCAGTGCAGCGCTCGCTCTGAAAGTAGGAGCAATTGATAAATTGCCCCTAGCGCCAGTGATATTACTCGTTCATATTCCTGTAGGTGGCGACAGCAGAAGGTGAGATGCGACTCAGATAGCGGAATATCCAATACTTAAAGATGGTATCCAAAATTACCGGAAAAGTGGCAATAAACAAAAAGTTAAAATCTCGACTTTCTGGCAAGCCCAGATGTCTGGATATGCCTTCCAGAATCACTTCCCAGCCATGCGGTGAGTGGAAACCCACGAAAATATCGGTCAGCAGAATAATAATAAACGCTTTAGCGCTGTCGCTGAGGCCGTAAACAATCTCGTCCAGGAAAGATTTTAAAATTGCGACCTCTCGCTTACTGTTGAAAAGCACTAGGGCAAAAACAGCTGCGGAAAGCAGGTCGGAAAATACATTTTTAAGCGCACTGTTACTTTCCTTTCGGTACTCTTCAGCAATTTCTTCGGCTTTGTGTTTTACCCGCTCCTCTACCTCTTCTGTGGAAAGGTGAGGTGCCGCGCCTATTAACATTTTAAACTTCAGCTGCTCTTCAAACCGAGATAAATCTTCAAAAGCTTCTTTTTCCAGGTCGGCGTTTAGAAAAATATCCGCTGAGCTTCCTTCTCGGAAGTGGTCAACTGCCGGCCCAACAAAGAAAGTTTTTGAGAGCTGCTGCGTCAGGAGGGGAATCAGGACAAGCAAGACAATAAATCTCAGCGAAACAACTGTCTTATTTTTGGATTTGCGGAAGTTTTTAACAACTTCCTCTTCGGCTTTGGGGTCGAGGTCTTTTTTGAGTTTTTCAACAGTTCTCAAGATCGAGCGAGGCAAGAAACTGGTTTTATCAGAAATCGTTTCAGACATTTCTACCGAATCACCGACAGAATAAGGGGCGGGATTGTTCTTTGAGAGGTTGCCAGATTTTGAAGGCTGTTCGCTCTGGCTGTAAGCTACCAATAAGGAGGGAGATGAGGGGGGAGCAGTGACTGGCACTTCAGAGGTGTACTTGGCCAAAACCCCATCAATAAAATTCAGCTTTTCCAAAGTAATAGAAGCTTTCTCCCTGAGAACTATATCGGTTGAATCCTGATAAGAGTCGGAAGAAGTAATAGAAAATTCTCTTGACAGGCGTAAATTGGTAGGGGCAAGAAGTGAGCGGCTAATATTGAAGGCAGACAAGTTCAGTCGAGCGATATTTAAGTATTTGCTAAGATCGGCCTGAAAATACTGCATGACACTCTCACTATAGGAAGCTGATTCAGCTGAAATTTTTTGGCCGTTAAAATGCTGGTCTTCGATTGATTTGATAGTCAGAGCTGCACTGTAAGCTTCCTCCAGGGATCTCTCTGGTGTTGCGGAAAACCACTTGTTGGCATCGCGCAAATATCCTTGGAGGTTTTTGAATGGAGGTTTCTTCATTTGGGAATTAATTTCTCCTAGTAGGGAAGATAAGACGTTTAAATTGAGCGAAATGCTCTAAGGGAGAGGAGGCAGAGAAGAGGTAAGAAAAGAACAGAGATGGTTAGGGTTTGCTGTCACTACATACAGTTTAGCAGAAACCAGGGCCTTTTGAAACCTCTGCGAGACGCATCGGCGTCTGGTCGGGATAGGTGCGTTTTTGCTCAACATACCTTTTATTACCTTCCATCAATTTTTGCAAAGCCTCGTCACCAGTGAGTGGGGCAGCTTCTTGTGGTGTTGCTGTTTCAGGAAGAACGAGTTCGTCACTCAGTCGATCCACAAACCCACTGGCACCAGCCAGCACCTTGAAATCGGCTTGATAGTGTACCTTTAACTGCTGTTTGTTAGGCATCTTTTGCAGCGCGTTCAAATTTTGTTTGCCCTGGCGGCGATAGAATTTATCCTAGGATTGTTTTTCAGCAGAATCGATAGTGATTCCGGGAAGTGGAGAGAAGGGGGGGAAGCTTTCACGAAGCTTTCAACACAACCCTCGGGTTTGGGGTGGCTGCGCAGTGGCAGCCTCACCGGGAGTTAAGTTGACGGTATCTAAGCTGAGGTTCCCCCTCAAGCAAGAGCCGGTTAATTGATGATCGACTGCACGTCAGAAACCAGACACACACCCCCAAACTTTTTGATCAAAGGTCTTATGATTTCCACAAATTCACTGGCTTGTTCTTCCGTGCAGATACTCAACACATACCCATTGCTGAACACACCGATTTCTAAATCATTAGACGCTGTCCCTCGCTCACCCTTGCCTGTAACCTCCCGAATGATGGTGTAGCCAGAAACGCCCACATCTTCTAAGGTTGACAGCACTTTTTCCAATTCCAATGAGGTGATGATGATTTCTACCTTTTTCATCCGATCCACAGTGTCAACCTCCCAGGGTTTTAATGATTTCCAAGTACACAGGAATCCCCACTATGATATTAAAGGGGAACGTGATTGCTAGAGCCATCGAAACGTAGAGACTTGGATTGGCTTCGGGAACTGTCATCCGCATGGCTGCGGGAACCGCTATGTAAGATGCGCTCGCAGACAATACGGCAAACAAAAGAGAATTTCCCTCGGAAAGACCCAGGAATTTTGAGATAACGATGCCGAGAAAAGCATTCAACACGGGGATGAATACAGCAAAGCCAATCAGGAAAGAACCTGTTTTCTGAAGGTCTTTTATCCTTCTGGCAGCGACCATTCCCATGTCCAGCAAAAAGAAAGTCAGGACTCCGTAAAATATTCCTTGGGTGAATTGCTGCATCTTCTCCCACCCTTTTGCCCCTGTCAGCGCCCCTACTAAGACGCTTCCAACCAAGAGAAAGACAGACCCATTCAGGAAAGCTTCTTTGAAAACTTCAGACCAAGAGAATTGAGAATCTTCTGTCTTTTTGCCAAATATCCTTACCAGGAGAATGCCCACAATTATTGCCGGGGATTCCATCAGCGCCAGAGCGGCTACCATGTAGCCGTCATAATGAATGCTGAGTTTGTCTAGGAAAGAGCTGGCACTGATAAAGGTGACGGCGCTTATTGACCCATAGGTGGCTGCAATAGCCGCAGCATTATAAGGGTCGAGTTTTATTTTCAGGATGAAAAATGTGTAAACAGGTACAGCACAAGCCATGAGGATGGCGGCTGTGAGAGTTATTAGGATTTCCAGACTGATTCCACTTTCGTCCAGTTCATAGCCTCCCTTGAAACCTATAGCCAGGA
>CAZJNL010000002.1:0-11998 GCA_964546515.1 uncultured Oscillatoria sp. | reverse complement strand
TAATAGTTTGGGCAAAGGCTGAGGGATTTCCAGGTCTGATTTAAGAAAAATCGCCGCCATACCGAGAAAGAAGAAAAGAACCGGCGGGTTCAGAAAGTTGAACAGAATAAGGCTTGAATCCATGTAAGCTCCTAAGATTTGTAGCAATCAACACGGGAAAAAATTGGCCAGATGAACAGAAGAACTCAGCCCTCACTCAGTTATTACAAATATATAAGAGTTAGGCGTGTCGGAGGTATGTCAGTAATATGAATATGCTGTGACACCAGCGCTGGCCCAGATTGCTCTCAATTTGGGCCTTAACCATCCTGGCCAGTTGGGGTGTTCCAGTTCCTGCAGGCGCAGCTGCCGGTGGGGCTGGCACCGGCCTTGAATATCCGCTCGTCCCTCCGCCGCACTCACCTGTGCGGCACCGCCTGTTGCGGGCGCAACAGGGGGCGACCGGCAAGCCCCTACCAGTGGCCCAGTATTGGCCCATCAGGTTCTCATGCAAGCTGGGCAATGGGGATTAACAGTGCCCAGTGCCCCATGCCCCATGCCTCAAAAATGTGGGGGAAATCGGCTTCGCTGATGCCAGCTCCCCGATCGCGGATTCGCACAGCCACAAAGGCACCTTGCACACGCCCGCAGACGAAAACCTCTGAATCCGGCACGGAATAGTTAATCGCGCTGTCCAGTACATTGAGAAAAGCTGGCAACAGCCGTTCTGGATCGCCCTGGAGCTGAACGTCGGGAACGTCCAGGTGGACGCCAACACTCTAAGGCTCCCATGCGGGACTCGATCGCCAGCAGGCAACGATTGAGCAAGTGTTGCAGGCTGACCGGCTGCTGTTCCAGTGGCGCAAGCTTTTAATCTGCTTATTATAGCAATTTATTGTAAAAAAAACGCCTCGTATAACTGGCATCTTCAGTAAAAGATGGCAACATTGAAAATGCAATAAAGAGGGGTGCGGATTGTTTTTACTCTCCTACCGGCATCCGAGGTGGGTGAGATTTGTGCGGCAGAAGTTTGTCGAGAGCCCTGTGGCAATGTTTAATATCAAAGCCGGTGGCGACGGGTTGGCAAAAAGCCGAGATGCTTCCCGCACACAACCCCACAGCCCAAACACAACCCCACACACAACCCGTCCTCACGACTGCCGGCTGAACTCGCTGGCCGCAGTTTAGAAACTCTCCCGATTTTGATGAAGAAATGTGAACTTTACGATCCGTAACAAATTGTAACAAGCTGTTTCTTGTTTTTCTACTCCCCTTGTGCGTGCCTGTGGTCAAGCCGGGGTGATGTGCGGGGGATCGCCCGGGCTGCCGGCGCTCCCGTTGACAGCAGGCATAAATGCTGAGATAATAAAAGAATATCTAAAGTGAGTCTCGGCTCGCCAAGGGGATACGTTTGGGTGCTGATTGTTTAGAACTGTAAAGTGGGCCCCTTGGGGTTTCATTTTGTAGAGGGTTCGAGAAACAGATTGAATGGAGAGGTTATAACATGCACGCAAAACAAGAAATCCGCTGCCCCAACTGCGGCAGTCATGCTGAGCGCCACTATTTTGCCAGCACTGAGTTGACCCGGACTCAATGTCCCACCTGCGACTACTTGATGATTACCTGCTCCCGCACCGGCAGAGTCACAGAAGCATACGCTCCTGGGATCTACGCCCGCCGGTAAGGAAGCCGCCGCAAAAAACCGCCTCTGTCAGCCACAGTACGAGTCCGGCGTGCGGCGGGGCTAAAGAGAGCCGGTTTTTCAGAAAAGGGGTTTTGAAGAGGGAGGAAGGGGGGTTTTCACCCTTTTCGGATGCTGTTGGCTCATCCGTGAAGCGCAACGCGCCACATTCGACCGAGCACGCCTCTTATATCATGTCCGGTGAATTTCCCGCTAATTAATTTTTCCACCTCTCCTCCTCTTTCTTCTTCCTTCTTGGCGTCCTCCCCTGCGGGCGAGCCGCCGCGTCCTGTGGCGTCTGGGCGGTTCATTATTTAATTAAGCCCGCGAAGCCCGCAATTGCCCGCAGGCGGCGTCAGCTTCCAAGCCGCGAGAATAGCGCACGCTCACAGCAACGTTGTGCTTCTTCAAAACGGCGACAAAAGCTTCAATCCGCTCGCTGCTAGGGCGCTGGTAGTCAGCTTCGCTGATGGGATTGTACGGAATCAGATTGACGTGACTCTGAAATCCTCGCACCAGATGAGCGAGCTCTTTTGCGTGTTCTGGAAGGTCATTCACACCGGCAAGCAGAATATATTCAAAGGTGAGCCTGCGACCGGTTAGCTTGACATATTCCCGACATTCTGCTATTAAATCGTGTAACTGATAATTTCCAGCGCTGGGAATCAGCTTTTCCCGGATCGCCTGATTGGAGGCGTGCAGGCTGACGGCTAGGGTGAATTGCAGTTTGTGTTGTGCCAGCTTGCGGATGCGATTGCGGATTCCCACCGTAGAAATTGTGATATTTCGCTGCCCAATTTTGATATCTTCGTTGATAGAGCGCACGGCTGCTAGAACACTGTCTGCATTCAGCAAAGGTTCGCCCATACCCATGAAGACAATGTGGCTGACGCGCCGCTCAAAGTCTTCTTGAACCGTCAGCACCTGATCGACAATTTCGTGCGCCGCCAGATTGCGCTGGAAGCCGCCCTTGCCGGTGGCGCAAAAGTCGCACGCCATCGGGCAGCCAACCTGGGAAGACACGCAAACCGTGAGGCGTTTTTCTGTGGGAATGCCGACAGTTTCAATAATCATACCATCTGCCAGCTTGAGCAGATATTTGACAGTGCCGTCTGGGGCAACTGAGCGGTAGTGTGTGGCTGACCGGCCAATAGGAACACCCGCCAGAGTTTCCCGCCACTGTTTGGGAAAAACGGTAATATCCGCCAGCGATCGAGCGCCTTTTTGATAGATCCACTGGTGCAGCTGCTGACCCCGGTAAGCCGGTTGACCCTGCTGCTGCGCCCAGTCGGTTAATTCTGCAAGAGTTGCCCCCAACAGCGGGGTCGAAGATGTTTGAACTGCTAACATAGAAGTGTGCCGGCTAATCCTACATTGCCATGATGACATTTTTAGCATAAAAACGGTCAATTCCCCAAAATTAAGACTTTCTTAACTGTCTGCCTAATCGGAATCGCAATCCAAAAATAACATAGCTGCGGACAGAAACTTCTAGGAACCAGTATTATTAAAGATACTGGTTTCTAGATTTTCGAGAGGGGCGACGCCATTTGAAAACCGCTAGAATAAACTCGCCTTCAGCGCGGCGTGAGAATTCTGCCGGATGGGAATCTCAATCGCAAACTCTGCCCCCTGCCCGGGTTCCGAAATACACCGCAAATGTCCGCCGTGCTTTTCCACAACAATCTGGTAGCTGATGGACAATCCCAAGCCTGTGCCTTCACCCACCGGCTTAGTGGTGAAATCAGGAGGGGTAAACAGGTGTCCCATGACATTCATATCCAACCCCGGCCCATTATCTTTGATACTGATTCTCACCCAATCCAGGTTCAGAACTTGGGTGCGAACAGTAATAACACTGGGCTGGTTTTTAATCTCGTCTGGGGAGCGTTTATTATTGTGCGGGTTCAGGGCGTAAATCGCATTGCTGAGGATATTCATAAATACCTGATTCAAAGTTCCGGCATCGCATTCGACTGGCGGCAAATCACCGTATTCTTTGACAATTTGAATAGCGGGGCTGTCTGGTTTTACCTTGAGACGGTTTTGCAAAATCACTAGGGTGCTGTCGATGCCCTCATGAATGCTGACCGGCTTCATTTCAGCTTCGTCAACCCGCGAGAAGGTGCGCAACGCGATCACAATCTGGCGGATGCGCTCAGCTCCCACTTTCATAGAGGACAGCATTTTGGGGAGATCCTCTATGATAAAATCAAGGTCAGTGTCCTCAATTAAAGCTTGGATTTTAGGGTCAGGGTTGGGATAGCACTGCTGGTACAGGTCGATTAAATCCAGGAGATCCTGAGTGTAGCCACCCACATAGGTGAGGTTGCCGTAGATGAAGTTAACCGGGTTGTTAATTTTGTGGGCGACATCGGCAACCAGCTCACCAAGGGCGGACATTTTCTCGTTCTGAATCAGCTGAGCTTGCGTTCGCTGCAAATTTTGCAGGGCGAGTTCAAGCTGAATCGCTTTTTCTCGATCTCGCGCTTCCGATTGCCGCAACTCCTCCTCTTTTTCTTGCCGCAAGCGCAGGTTTTCTTTCAGATGTCGCACGCACTGCAGGGTTTTGTTGATAGTAATTTCTAAATCCTGAAAATCGATGGGCTTAGTCAGGAAGTCAAAAGCCCCGCAGTTCATCGCCTTTCGGATATTTGCCATGTCGCTATAGGCGGAGACTACCACTGTTTTGATCAGCGGAGCTATTTCATTCAGTTGCTCCAGTAAAGTCAAACCATCCATGACCGGCATATTCAGGTCGGTCAGCACCATGTCCAAGTCGGGGTTATCGCGCACCTTTTCCAGCGCTTCCGCGCCACTCCGGGCAAAAACCAGCTCCCATTCGCCGGTGCGAATCTTTTTCCTATATTTTTGGCAAATCAGAAGTTCTAAATCCGGCTCGTCATCCACAAATAGTATTTTAGCAGTCACAGCACGCCTCCTTTTTTATTTTTTCTATTTTATTAGAAAAATAGCTCATATCATATCCGCTTGCATGGGGTGTGTATACATAGCCTTGTAGGGGCGGGTTCAGCCAAGATATTTCTGGCACAGAGCAGAATATGAATAAACCCGCCCCTACCCCCTCAGTACAACAACGGTGCTACCGGACATGATATTACAGGTTCAGTCAATCAAACCGGCTCAATTACAGTCCATGATAGCACAGGCGGCTGCCATTCATCAACAACCAGCAGGGAAAACCTGCGCCAGCGAGTCCCCTGAGATCCGACATGATCCACCCAGTAGGGAAGCGTCAGCAACCCATCTTCATCCCGCACTAACCACTGTAAGGACTCGCCGCGATAATTTTCAGGTAGCAGGGTTACCGCATTAACTAAATCGCGGCTTTCTCCCAAGCACAACCCCCCAAACCTGCTCACAGAAGCGGGGTTAGCAAAAGCCTGCTGCAAGCGTTGCGGGAGAGCCGGTGTTGCCCTGTCACCACCGGCATCCACCCAGACAGCAAATCGAATATCTGTCAGCAGTTCTTGATAATCAGGTCTGGCATTAGTGGCATCGTGGATATCCTTTTTCTTGAACCGGCGAAGCGTCCGGATAACAGTCGATTTTTCCGGATGAGAGAGGAGGGCAATTGCCAGCCGAACCCCGCAGTGTTTATATCTATCCGTTTCCCCAACCGACGAGAGCAACATTCCATAAACCGTTGAAGGCGGCGGTACGGGATAGGTTTCCGCATATTCCCGCGCGCGGGATTGGCGGAAACAGGCAACCGGCACTTCTACTTGCAAAGCAACAGGCATCATTTCGCTCACCTCCGCTGTGGCAAACCTAAATCGGCGGCGATTGTTTGCTTCAAATCCTCCACAGCTGCTTTAATGCCGGTGAAGACATTGACGCCCATTTCTTCCAGCGCATCTATCTCATCTGAATACGAAATCGCCCCCGCAACCCACAACTCCGCCGGCTCAATATCGCCCTCCTTGACTCGCCGCAGCAAATCGGGTGCTGATATCTCGCCCTCCTCATCTTCAGCGAAGCAATAAAGGAAGCGGGGAGAAAAATCGTGCGTCCACCGCAGCACCAGACTGTCTGGCGAGAAATCGTACAAGAAACGCGAGTGATTCCCCGCCACTTCCCCCAGAGAAATCAGCCCATCCAAAACGGAAATTGTGCGGGATTTATCCTTCAGCCGGTCGGGTGTCAGCGCAAATCCGTACTGATAGCGCGTCGCGTGAACTTCGGTTCCGTAAAGAGAAGTCTTTCCCTTTTGCCCGCTGGCAGAATTAAACGTCATATCCCCAGCATAGGGAGTGGTGGAAACCGCACGAGTCACCTCCAACACCCCGCGCCTTGCTGTCGTTGTTCCCTTGGGAGGCTTTTTGCCTTTTTGTTTGGGTTCGTCAGAGGCTTCCATTTTAGCACCCTCCGCCCGCATAAAGCCGAGAACATCATCATCGATGTAGGTCTCATCATCGAAATTAGCATTTTGCCAGACATTATCATTCTTGTCATCATCCCAGTGCCTGTTCACTTTATAGCCATCACCGGCAGTTTGCCAGTAGTAGCGCAGCGCCCAGCGAATCGCCTCTGCTGAAACCGTTGTGTGCACCTCTCCCTTCCAGAGTAACTTCTGCAGGGTGGTAATATTCCCTTCATTTTCGCCGCGATTGTTCGCAGCCGTACCGTAGCTAGTGAGAATGTTGCCGAAAAGATGGAATGTCACTTTTAAACCTCCTGAATAGATTAAGTGGGAGCGTTTAACGCCCGCCGGCATTTGAGGTAAAACCTTTACAGTCCGATATCAATCACCTCCTCTTCTTCCTCTACCTCCTCCTCTACCTGATTCTCATCTTCTCCTGAATCTGTCGCGCCCTTCCCCTTGTAGCTAGCCAGTGCCAAGAGAGCCAAATCTCTCCCCATTTTCCAGTTATCACGCCCCGTAATCAGCTGCATTAAATCTTGCCAGTGCAGTTGCAAAGTGGGAATGATTCCCGCCCGCGCCCAGAAATCAATGATAAACTCCCGGAAAGTCTCAGCATTTTTGCAGCGCCCTAAGCCCGTCCTAATTTTAACACTCTCCCGGTCAAAATTAGGAACTTCGCCCCGTTTCTTTGCCCCGTCAGCCATCCGCCCATAAGTCCGGCTTATTGCTTCATGGCAAGCCTGAACAAATAACTTTTCATACTCACTGTCCCATTTTACCTTTTGCGCCATCTCGTGCAAGCCCCCTCTTTCATAAGTTAATTGCTGAAACAACTCATTGCTGTTTACCTTGTCTGATAATCCAGCATACCACGGCTTAGACTTAGCCAGATTGTCGGCAATTAGCTCTCTGGCAAAGCTACTGGCAACAAATCCACCGTTTTTACCGGCAGCCGTCCGATCTGAAAAATAATCGCAGCAAAGCAGGTAGTTCTCGCAAATCTCAGCCTTGGCTTCTACCACATACAAATCCGTGCGGGTTTTCTGTTGAGTTGACCACGCCACCGTGCCCAAAGTCAAAACCTGACAGCGTTGAATCTTGTAAGTGTCAGCCGTCTTGATTGTAGTTTGGTAAGTCAAAAACCTCAAACCGGCATCTCCCAACCCAGAAGCAAAGAAATCCTTGTAACCGGCACTTCTCAACTTGGGCTGCTGGCGGTAGCTGGCATACACCTCTAAATCGGTAACTTCAGGAACCACCAGCGCGTACTGCGCCCGTTTGTCCCGCAACTTCGACCTCAATATATAATAATAGCACGCCACCGGCGCAAAGAGCAGCAGCAGCGCTTGCTCTGGCGGTTCCTCAAAACTGGTGTCCGCAGGAAAAGCAATGTGGCGCACCACCGCACCGGGATTTAGCCAGCCGGCAACACTGATTGGCTTGTCCAGCAGCCGCCCATTTTTGTCGCAAAGGTCGCTAGCAAAGTCTTGATAAACATAACTTGCCAAAGACTTGTAAGTCACCACAATCTCCGGTTTATCTTCCTCAAGCACAAAAGACTTGGAAACTGTGCCGGTTGACTTGTGGGTGCTGTTGTGCTGCAAGAAAGTGCCAAGGATTCCCTGGTGAGCAATCAGCCGGGGTTGAATGTCCATTGTTTTTGAGTCCAAACCTTTCAGAGAGATAATCCCGTCGTCTAACTGAAAGGACGACTTCAGCAGCCAATCCAGCACCTCTAAATCATTTCCTTGCCAGTTCAGCGTCACCCGCCGGCGGGAAAGTTGCCAGTCCAGCCTTCCCGGGCGATTTTCAGCAGGAATTTCTTTTTCCAGCTGTTTGAGAGTCATATATAACCCAGCCAAACCAGCGCCATGCAGTAAGGTAAAACTGGGATTCCCCAAATCAAACTCTAATTTCACAGTTCCTCAGCCCCCGTCTCCTCAGTATAAGAAACTCTGTCCGGTGGGGCAACAGGGTAAAAGCCAATTCGCCGCCATTCCTGAAATCCGGGTACAATCCGGACAGGCACTGACCACCGCTGCGCCTCCTTCATAAAAGATTTGTCTTTGCGCTGATTGGCAGCTTTCCGAATGTCTGCCAAATCCTCCTCTAGCAGTACAGTAATAGTGTAACCGGCTTCCCTGAGAAAACCAGGATAAGTGCACCAGTGCCCTTCCAGCCAGTTAGATTTTACAGGAGTGGGTGTGTTGGACGCCAGTTCAGCCGCCACTTCAGATAAATCCAGCTGTGAAATAGCCCCTCCTGCCAGTTTATCAACGAACTGTTTGCCTGTCAAGAGTTCTGCCTGCTTGTAAGGCTTTTTGTCATCATCATTCCAAGGATAAATGATAGCCGAGCAAATCCGGCCAGAAGCAAGGCGAACATTACCCAGCTCATCTTCTATCACGCGCCGGTTGAGCCTTCCCAACCGCTGAATTAACGCAGCCGCCGGTGCCATTGCCGATACCAGCAAATCCGCACTCAAGTCGAGAGACATCTCACACACTTGCGTTGTAATCGCTAAAACCGGCCCATCCCATTCCGGATTAAACGCCTCTATCACCGCTTTATGCTTTTGCAGCCGGTCTTTATAGCGATACCGGCTGTGATAGATAAGCCGATTCACCGGCACCCCGGACAGGTTTTCAGCAATCTTTGTCCCCGCCATCCGGTAGAGTTGAATGCAACTCCTGACCGAGTTAGTCACCCACAGTACTTTTTGTTTCTGCCGCAAAGCCTCCAAGACAGCAGGCCAAATTTCCGGCAATTCCTCTGGATCGGACACCTGAGAAATAGACTGGATTTGATAGCGGGGGAGAATCTCCAGATTTTTTGGCCCTTCGATTATCTGAACCGGCTCTCCCAGCGCATCCATAACTTGCCCGATGGCGTCCAGCTGTCCCTGAGTGAAACTAGCGGACATCAATAAGATTGGCGCACCGCCAAAGGTTTTGAGAAAGCAGAGAAGCGCCCCAAATAAAGACTCGTCATAGGCGTGAACCTCATCAAACACAAAGGCGGACTGACAGCCGGCCATGAGTACAAAGGCTTGCGATTGTTTTGAATCAGTCCCAAAACCGAGTCTACCGTGCAGACAATCAGCTTGGCTTGCCACGCCCTAAATGCCGCCAGTCGCGCATCGATGCCTTCAGAATCTTCAGAGTCTCCAGAAAACAAAATTTCCTCTAAGTCAATCTCAGCGCGGGAGTGCATTAAAGCCGTCTCAATTTCAGTCTCAGCGGCGTAGTCCATATAGCCCTGAGACGCAGTGCCGGTTGTCGGATATCCGAAAAATAACTTGCGACCGGCTGCCCATTTTTTCGCCCAGGCGTAAGCGCCGGCTGTCTTGCCGGTGCCGCATCCAGCTTTAACCAATGTGACTCGGTGGGGTGTGCCGGCAATTTGTTCCTGAAATGGGCGTAGGGGCTTGTCTTTGAGACGCTCATCCAACAGCTGTTGAATATCCTCATCAGATAGCACCAATCCCAGAACTTGTTGCATCCAGTCCTTGAGACTGTACCCAGCAACAGGTATGGCTGAGCCGGCCAGGTCAGCTGCGATAACCGTTGCTTTAACTGCGGCAATAAACTTCTGGCGCTTCCAGTCCTCCTCCTCTATAATCTGATTTTCAATTTTGACAAATTCATCCCGCAAGGCTGTAAGCTCTTTCTGGAGTTGATACTTTGACCACTTTTGCTGGGGCCTTTCGG
The DNA here is from genome assembly GCA_964546515.1 of uncultured Oscillatoria sp. Classification (GTDB taxonomy): domain Bacteria; phylum Cyanobacteriota; class Cyanobacteriia; order Cyanobacteriales; family Oscillatoriaceae; genus Oscillatoria. The sequence goes on along the minus strand of CAZJNL010000002.1, from coordinate 2,241 downwards.
GCAATGGAGCCGGCAACCCCAAGCGCTTGCCCATTTTCAAGACAGCTGTAAAATCCTCGCGATCGGTGTAAATTTTCAGCTCGCTCCCAGTGCCATCGGGGATTTCAGCAACTTCTTCCCCCAGTTTCAGGTGATGTCCCATTGCCGCCCAAACGGCCACCATAAAATCAGCATCCGGACACTGCTCTAACCACTGTCTAAAGCTAGGGACTCGCAAAGCCAAGATACCGCTCAAGACCTCGTGGCGCAGCATTTGCCGGTCGCCGCGCTCTTGGCAGGACTTTTGCAGCTTCTTCCGGTAATTGCGAATTTTTTCATCAGCAGATTTGGAGTCAAGAGACTTCAGGCAGACCATCTCCTGAAAGTGCTGATTGGCTTTCCCCCAGTCGTGGAGATAAGCCCCCAACCTCACCGTATTGGCAAAATAATCCGGGTCAATGCTCTCTAATCCTAATTGCTGGATAATAGTTGGCCCTAACTGCTGGAGCAAGACCTCGGCAGACTGATTCACTAACGCCAAGTGACCAGCGTATCTAGCCGCCTTGCTTGCCGGTGTGGTCTTGGATTCTCGCTGGGGCAAGGATTTGGCGAGTAAGCGTTTAAAATTCATGTCAGGAAAATTTGCGAGAAGGGTTTTTGCTTAACACCTTACGGCATCATAGGTTCAGACTTCGCTCCTCAGTGCTGTGTTTGGCTAGACGCCTTGCGCGAGCGCAGGCAATCACATCTAAACAGCCGGCACAAACACGCCACAACCCATGTGACGCCGCCCTCCCAATCCTTCTCGCTGCAACTTGAGGGAGTCGGAGTCACTTAAACCTGTCACTTCGATAGTGAAGCCAACGATGGTGTGACATTTAATCTTGATCGTCTTACGGCTGGGCGCTTTATCGCGATTCAGAGGAATCTGAATCTCGCCTGCAATTTCTAAGGAATCTAGCTGGCGCTGAGCCGCCGCTAAAAAATCCTCTGGCTCGGTGTGTCCCTTCAGCGTGACAATTCGCGCCCTGAGAGCGGGTGCCGGTTGCAATAGAGAAATCTCCGGAATCCCAATGAGAACCTCATGTTTGCCAATCCGGATTTTTTTCCCTGCAAGCGCGTAAACCAGCCGGCTTTTGGAAACCGGCACCCGAATTCGCAGGTGCGATTGCTCTGTCAGCAGAATCTTGCCCTCTCTGTCGGGAATGCCGGGGACAGTCAGAATACTCAGCTCGCTCTCCTGACGCACCGCCGGCTGCAGGTGAACGATGGCGGCATATAAACCGTAGCCATGATCCGCTGGGAGCAAACGCCCGCTAACGGGGTAACTCAGTTCAATAAACGGCTCCCTCTCCTTTACACTATAAAACATCGGCTCATTACAATATCCAGCCATAAGTTCCTCCCCCCCCCCACTTTGTTGAGTTAACTGTGGTGTTTATGTTTAACGCCTGACGGCATCAGAGGTAATGAGCGACCAAGGATAGACATGAGCCTTGACGCTCTGCACTGCCTTTCCAAGCTGGCTCTTCAAACACTGTAAAAGTGCTCAACGCCTGAGAGCTGCACTGCTCTGCTTTGCTCTGCTTTGCTTTGCTAGAGGCTTGAGAGCAAAGGCCAATGAACGGTTGTGCTGGCTTTGCGCCTAACGGCATCAGAGGAAACAAACAAACAAGGTGCTTAACGCCTTACTGTTTGACCATTAAGATCACACTAACCTAAAAATTCCAGACTGTCAAGAGGCTAGCTGAAAATTCCCAGAGCGCCCCAGCCAACAGCGATTCAGACTTCCGGCTTCCCTCGCACGGCACCCTTCGGCGCAGTGGGCCATTGCCGGGGCCTTTGCTCCACTGCCCATCTCACCGGCTGCCGGCTTTCGACGGCGCATCCCCCTGCGCCACCGGCAGTTCCGCCCCGCCAATTGCTGGACGCTCGCATCTGGGACAGCACTGACGGCGCAGTCCTCTTATCTAGCACTAGCCACTTAGGTTAGGACGTAGGACAGGCGTCTCGCCTGTCCCTGTCCCGACTAGCAAGTGAGATGCCTTGTCCCAAACTGACTGTCTATGGCTCTATCCACCGGCATCCATTTTCCATAGTTGCACGGGCGGGTTCACCCCATATATCTCAGGACTTACGCTTGCGCCTCTATCTGTAGGGTGGGTTAGCGATAGCGTAACCGGCACCACCCCACATTAAGTGTCGCTGCGTAAGTCCTGTATCTGTGGCGAGCGCGAAAGATGGCCATCAATCCGCCCCCGC
>CAZJNL010000001.1:22349-36917 GCA_964546515.1 uncultured Oscillatoria sp. | reverse complement strand
GCAGTTCGTGTCTGGAAATGTGTTGCGCTCTGCAGAAAATGCGGAGTAGATTGGCGTGACTCCCTATTAGGGACTGAAACAATACCAAGTTCAGATAGATAGAATTTTTGACTCTGGCGGAAAAGGCTTTACTGACGTTTTTTCAATTCCATTATCCGGGCATGCAAAATCCACGCTGCATTGGGATAAGATGCTTCTAGCAGCAGATGTCTCCGAGCTGGCATTTAGGTTAATTAGCAAGAAAGCGGACGTCGGAGCCCGCGACAGGCGATGACGCAGCTGCGCAATCAACCAAAAGCACTACGGGAAAAACACGCAGATGACTTTCCCCAGCCAACCGGCACCATCTGGCGCGTCACAACTGCCGAAACCCACTTTCCCCAGCCGATCGCAGATATCGCCGTCGATGTGGCAGTCGTCGGAGGCGGCATCACCGGCATGACAGCCGCGCTGCTTCTGGCGCGTGCCGGTTTGAAAGTTGCCGTCATCGAAGCGGGCAAAATCGGCACCGGCACCACCGGCCACAGCAGCGGTCACTTAAGAGACGTTCCCCCTGCCGGCTACCAGCAGCTGATCTTTAGCGCCGGCGCAGAAAACGCCTCCCTCGCCGTACAGTCGTGCCGCGCCGCTCCAGAGCGCATCGCAGCCTTTATCCAAGACGAGGGGATTTCTTGCCACTTCCAGCGAGTCCCCGCATTTCTCTACACCGAGTCGCGGGAAGACCTTTCCTATCTCGAAGACGAAATGGAAGCCGCACGCGGGCTGGGGGTTGACGCCACCCTCACAGCCAGCGTGCCCCTGCCCTTCCGAGTCCGCGCCGGCATCCTCCTCCCCAGTCAGGCGCAGTTCCACCCAGCAGAGTACCTGCACGGACTCGCCAAGGCGTTTACCGGCTCGGGAGGTCTGATTTTTGAGAGAACCCGCGTTTTAGACATCAGCGACAGCCAACCTTGCCGAATTTACACGCCCGCGCGGCTCCGCCAAAGCTCAAAACGCGATCGTCGCCACCGGCACCCCGATCCACGACTGGTTCCACCTGCCCGACTTGCTGGGAATCGCCGCCAAAATTGCCCCCTACCGCTCTTATTTACTCGCCGTGCGGCGGGTAGAAAAGCGCTTTGGCCCAACTGCGCCCCTGCCTGCCGGGCTGTTTTGGGACACAGCAAATCCCTCTCACTACACGCGCAGCCACACAGACAGCAGCGGTCAAATTCTGACCGGCGAACGCCGGAACCACAAAACCGGCCACGAGACAGACACCGAAGCGTGTTACCGCCGCTTGGAGGAGTGCGTGCGGGTTCGCTACGAGGTCGAGTCCGTGAGCTGCAAGTGGTCGGCGCAGTTCTACGAGCCTGCCGACGGTCTGCCTTTCATTGGCAAACCGAGCTCTGACTCGCACCTGTACATCGCCACCGGCTACTCTGGCAACCTCAGCAAGCAGCACCGCTGCTGCTGTGCTGCTTGCTGACCTGATTCAGGGCAAGCCCAATCCCTGGCGGGAACTGTATGACCCGAATCGGGTGCCAATCGCCGGCGCAACTCGGCTGCTAACGGAAAATCTCGATGTCGCCGCCCGGTTTATTGCTGACAGGTTCCTGTCAGAAGCCAGCTGCTTGTCTGAGGTGGGGGCCGGTCAGGGGAAAATTGTCGATATTATAGCAGTAGCCATATTGGTTAGGACATTAATGGCATGGGGCATGGGGCATAGCGCATGGGGCATAGCGCATCAGGGTTGGATGCGATCGTGCGATCGTGCGATCGTGCGATCGTGCGATGATGTCCATGTCTTAAACTAATTCCAGTCTTAGCTGAAATACACCGGCAGGCAGATAGGGCGCTGCCCGGGTTTCTAACTGTAGAGGGATATTTTTTTTACCGCCAAGACGCGCCTGTTCGCCAAGGAAGCGGAGGGAGCGGAACTCGCCCTCAGGCTTTAATCTTGCGGGGATTTGAGCCAGAAGATGGGCTGAAATTGCTATACCACCTCTGTGACGGCTGATAAGGGGAACCAGCAACGGCTCGATTATTCCTCTACGAAAGGGGGAATAGTCGCCTTCACCCGCTCCCTGTCGCAAGCTCTGATTGAAAAGGGAATTCGCGTCAATGGCGTGGCACCTGGCCGGATTTGGACGCCGCTCATTCCTTCGACTTTTCCCGCAGAGAAAGTGGAGACTTTCGGGCAGCAAGTGCCAATGGCGCGTGCCGGTCAGCCGGAAGAAATTGCGCCCTGCTATGTTGGCACCCAGAGGTTTCACAAATTATTTATAACCGCTATATTAGAATTCAGCTGTCAGGACAAAAGTCCCACCACAGCTGTGGTGGGAGTGTCATGCTGTCCTCAGGTTGGCTGCTAGAGCCCAGGTCTTGTATTAAAAATCGAGGGGAAGAAACCGGGTTTCTCTTCCCGGAAAGACGGATGTTTCGTGGGGAAAGTCAAAAGAAACCCGGTTTCTCAGATTTCTCGACCGGCTCGCGAACGCGGCTGGATTGGGTTGCAGCTACTTGATGGCAGCTGCCATTTGCTCTTGCAGCTGGCTTTTAACCCGCTTAAACTCAGTAGCCATTTGCCGCTGTTGCTCGTCGCTGAAATTGTCGCGGATCATGGGTAACATCTCGTTTTCTTCTTGATTGTTGTGGTGGTGAACCACATCCCGCAGCCGGCTGACATTGGCTTTTAAGTCCGGTAAAGAGGGAGTCAAAGACCGCATTTGCTCCAGCATCTGCTTTATGTCCGCTTGCTCGGAGTACAGGTCTTGGGTCTTGTTATAATAGTTGCGGACAGCTGGGTAGACGACTTGCTCTTCGGCGTTGGCGTGTGCGCTCAGGTCTTTGTAGAGCTGGCCGAAATATTCTTGGATCTTTTGTGGGTCGTCACTCCGCTCAATCTCCATGAATAGAGTGTCGGCTTTGGTGCGATTCATGCGAATAATATCGCGGATGCTAATTTCGCCTGCGCTGCGCGTCACCGCACTGCCGGCAATCCCCGTAAAGGCTGCGATTGCATCTTGAACTCGCGCCCAAATCCCCCGATCTGGCTCTTGGCCGGTGAGCTCGAGGATGCCGATAATTTCCAGGATGCCTTTCAGCTGCTCTTGGTGAGCCCGGTTTTCAAAGTTAACCGTATTTAAAGGAGTAATCGCGGCTTCAATGTCAGCGCCGGCCACTTGGGCCGCTTTGTGGACGAGCAAGCCGGCCATCGTTTGCTTGTGCTTGAGCAATTCATGCTCAGCAACCTTTTCATAGAGAGTGTACTCAGAACTTTGCATGATGTTCCGAGCTTTCTCAATGAACTGCTGCGTTGTTTCCTTGGGATCTCCCTTAACACCGTACTTAACCCTCACGGTTTCCAGAATGCCAAGATTTTTGCGATCGTCTTCCAGCATGTCCCGCACGCGGTCGCAAATTTCTTGGTCGCTGCAGGTGATCAGCAGATATTCTTCATTATAAATCAGCAGGTTTTGCAGCGCCTTCATCTCTTCCAATTTAGACGCGATTGCAGTGCGCTTGGCGTCCTCAACGGTAACAGGCATGTCGGTTCTCCTCTTGAAAGGACTTTTGTTATCAGATGCTCTTTCAGTTTAATTAGAGGCTTTCTATCCACTCATCCACCTTGCGACAGATTTGTGGGGATCTCAGGAGGTAGAATTGCCACCTCATGAATAACCACCGGCACTTTATAACACTTCTAAAAATAATGCCGCACTTTTACATTTATTTAAGGAACCCTGGAATGGCCACGGCGATTGTTTGCCGCCGGCACACGAAGCGCCGGTAAGCATTTCCGCCGGCACACGAGCAGCGCGTCTGTAGGTTTGCAGCAGGCGTTGAGAGCGTCCCACTTTTGTAAATAGGATCTTTAGGTGCGTGACGAAAGCGTCACTACTTCTTTGGGTGCGTTCCTCGCTAGTGCGGAACGCACCCTACTTCTATCTGAGCGCCCCGTATCCGTAAAATTACTGGTGTGGATTATACCATACTTATGAGATAATTTAGGGCGGATAAAATTTAACTGGTATTAGGGGACTTGGCACAATCGTGAAAGTCCAGTTATTGGGGCAACGGCTTGCGCTTGCTGCGGCGTTAGGCGCAACTGCCACCACCACTGTAGAGACGGGATTCATCGCGGGAGCAGCTGCTCAGCAGAAAAATCAGTTCTACTGCGACACCAGCAAAAGCCCACCGGCAACCATTGTCCGCACCACACGGGGAAACGTGCCGGTAATTCGCTGGACTTCCGACTTTTTCCCCCCGCCTTTGACTCCTGAGGAGCGCTGCAAGATAGTTTCTCAGCGATTCCAGGAATTTCAAAACAACAATAAGCTCCAATACATCAGAACCGGCAAAATGAACGGTCAACTCGTAGTGTGCGTTGCCAATCGCAAAGACGGTGACTGCACCGGCTTGCTATTCACCCTCAAACCCGGGAGCGATCCGCGCCGCACTCTCGCCAAGCTGGTGAGCCGCCCCGCTCTCGCTGCCAGTGGTATCCTCAATGAAAGTACAGGGGAACGGCTTTACATCGATATGGAAGAATTTATCAACACAGCGTCGGTGGGAGGAGAGAGCGCCCCCAGCGCTCAGCCAGCAGAATCGGGCGACAATCCCTGGTTTGCCAACTGAGAGATGAATTGCCACTTCCTGGGGTTACAGCCCCACACTCTCAAACTGTTTGCCGGTGTCTTCAGTTTAGCAGTAGCGCTGACAGCGGCGACACCGATTAGTGTTTCTGTGCCCAACGTTTCACCGGCACCCCCTCAATTCTCTGCAACCGCTTCGCAGCAGTTAGCCAAATCCATCACCGTCAAGGTACTTTCATCAGAATCCGGCTGGGGTTCAGGAACTCTGATTCAGCAGCAAGGGGAGGTTTACACCGTGCTGACAAACGAGCATGTACTCGTAGCGGGAGATCCGCCCTATCGCATTCAAACCCCGGATGGGAAGATACACGCAGCTACAGTAAAGTTGCGGGGGGCGTCGCTCCAGGGGAACGATTTGGCTTTGCTGCAGTTTCGCAGCACCGGCACGGTTTATCGGGTGGCGAAACTGGGGGTGACACCGGCACCTGAGGATGAAGTCTTTGCCGGTGGGTTTCCCTTTTCAGATGAAGCGTCGCTTCCCCCCAGCACTACCGGGATGATAGAGGGGTTCAAATTCACCGCCGGCAAAGTCTCCTTGGTGCTCGACAAAGCTTTGGAGGGGGGATACCAGCTTGGATACACCAATGATATAGAAAAAGGCATGAGTGGGGGGCCGGTGCTCAATCGTGCCGGTGATCTGGTGGGGATTAATGGCATGCACGCCTATCCCCTGTGGGGAGATCCGTATATATTTCAGGATGGCTCGGAGCCAACCCCACAGATGCGCGAGCAAATGATTCCCCTGGCTTTCGCAATACCGGTGGAGACATTTACCAGAAGTCTTCAGGCGGACAGGGGAAAGCCCGCACGCAAAGAAAGCCGGTTTGACAGTGGAGAGAGGGAGGGGGTAATATTGCCTTAATAGTGAACCGCCAAGACGCATGCGTCCGCCAAGAAGGAAGAAAAAAGAGGAAGAGGAATGGTACAATTAATGTTACGGGCGACTGACTGGACTGGATATAAGAAGTGTGGGACGGGAGCTAATGTGGCGCGTTACTTTTGACGGATTCGCAGCGCGGCATTATAGATTTGGGAATGGAGGAGAGCGAGAGATGAGGTTTTCTTACGGACTGCCGGTGGCGCTAGCCGGTGCGGCTGCGACGGTTGCACTGGTGCAACCTTATATTGCCTTGGCACTGACATCACCCCAGGTTGCCGGTATTGCCAAAGCTATCACGGTGTTAATTGATGGGCAATTTCCCGGCTCTGGGGTTATTGTCGCCAAACAAGGAAATACCTACACCGTACTCACTGCCCAGCATGTGGTGAAGACTGAGGATAAATATGAAGTTGTCACCCCTGATAGCAATCGATATAAAGTCAACTACCGCACCGTCAAAAAAATGGACGGTGTGGATTTAGCTGTATTGCAGTTCACTAGCGATAAAACATACCGCTTCGCCAGTCCAGGCGATTCCGAGCAAGCAACACAGGGCACACCAGTTTATGTTGCTGGGTTCCCCAAACCAGGAACAGAAATCAAAAAACGCGACTTTGCGTTCACACCCGGAATTATTTCGAGGCGCTCAACTGCGCGAGAGGGTTACGATTTAATCTACACCAACCCCACACGGGAGGGGATGAGTGGGGGACCGGTTCTGGATGAGAAGGGAAAGTTGGTTGGCATTCACGGACGCGCCGATGGTGATAAGCTTGAGTCAGGGATAGTGGTTAAGACTGGCGAGAATTTGGGTATTCCCATCAATACCTTTTTGAACTGGGCACCGAAAATAGGGCTGAATTTGGGTTCAGCAGCACCTGTCGCTCAGCAACCCAGCTCAACCCCTGCGCCTCGCCCCTCAGCAGCAACTGCTCCTCCCGCCTTGCGCTGGGGGTATCAAAATGTTAATACCGGCATTTATGAGTGTTTAGACCAAGCCTATGTCATCATGCAGAAGGACAGCTTCAAGAACTTAAATTACAATAAAGAAGATTTATTTGTCTCAGGGATAGCTGGCAGTTACGCCGTTGATATTAGCTGCAATTCAGGATATTCGGCAATAATAGTTGCCGGGCCTGATAAAAATACAGCTGGGCTGTGGTTAGATAGATTTTGGAAGGCTATGGCACCATATCGTGTAAATCTGCCACCGCGTCCCGCCATTGCGCCGGCATCACCCGCAACCCCACCTCCTGCTTTGCGTTGGCAGTTTGAGGATAACAATATGAGCGATGAGGAGTGTGTGGATAAAGCCGAGATCGTCATGAAGCGAGAGGGACTCAGAAATATCACTAAAAAGGGTGAGATTACAAAGCAATACGTTTCAGGGGTTGCTGACAACTACGCTGCTGATATTAGCTGCAACACAGAAGATTGGATGGTCGTGGTTACGGGAGCGGATAAAGCTACGGCTGGGAGATGGCGGGATAAATTGCGGGATGGGATGAAACAGTGAATCGGAAATTTTGGGCGAGCGCTTTTGTCAGGAAAGCAGGCGTTAGCGCTCGCCCTTCACTCTTCTGCTGGAATGTTCATTCTCAGCCAATCGACAAAACCGGCGAAAGTTATCTCTTCCGTTAAGTGTAGAAACGCGACATGTCGCGTCTCTACAATCGGTTGAAACCGCAGCTATACAAACTTTACCCGCAAGGCAAGGGTTTCTGATGCGAGCTTTTTCAGAATTATATTCTTAGTATTCCAGTATCATCAAGCGATCTTCAGTTCCGCGCAGCCAGCAGCTGGGGCGCTTGCTGTCGCCCTCAGGGATAGCCACCCACACCCGGTCCTGGGAATCGGTAGTCCAAGCCACAAGGTAAGTCTCCTGATTCTTGGGAATGATGCCGCGAACGGCATATTCGCTCCCCGGTCCAACGCGGCAGTTGATCCCACGCATGTTGCCCAGCGAGTCTTCGGCGGCGATCACTCTCCAGCGGAAGGAAATCTGAGCGAAAGAGGGAGTGATCTCGCCGTTGCTGTCGTAAGGAGATTTGTGCTGAGGCTCTATGTAGCGGGTGTCGGCACGCACATAGCAGAAATCGATGGTGCCAAGCCACGGGTTGCCGTTTTCGTCGTGGGCGATCTTGTCGAAGTTGCGATCGTCCCAGGGTATGATGATGTCGTTGGTCCGGTAGACGCGCTTGATTTCAAATTTGCTTCCCGGGCTGCTACGGCAATTCAGCTCACCATCCGCAGAAACCACTTTGAACTTCTCGGTGTGCTGCAGGACGTTCTTTGGGATATTTGCTGCAAAAGCTGTCGCAGAAAGGAACAGGTTAAAAACCGCTGCAGCCATCACAATTTTCCGCACAAGCACTAAATAATTCACTTCCCTACCTCCAAGGAATCAATCATCTTTTGCGCCCCCGGCAGAAACTTCAGGTATTTCTGTTCCTCGGCTTCATAGGTGAGCACATAAGCCTTATTATTTTTCACCGCCCACATCTGCATCCGCTTTAAATCATGTCCCCCATCTCTGCCGGTATAAACCACTTGATCCCATGAACTATTACCGATATTCTGGTCTTTCAACTGTATTATAATATTGGCATTCGGCACAAACTGGTAGATTTGCTTCAGAGCCTCTTTTGTGTATTGCTGCTCCGTCACCGGCTGTGCCGACAAATCCTGAATCTCGACACTCAGATTTTCCTGAAAGGGATCTCGCTCCCCTTCCTTAGGTGAAAAGAATCTCACTTCAGTCCCAAGAATGGCGTTTGCTTTTACGTTCTTTGTCCAAGTTTTCGGATACTTTATCTTCCATACAGTGACCGTCCTCAGAGGCTGGCTTGTGGCTGGCCAGTAGCAGCGTTATTGATTTTGTCCTTTATTCCCCTGGGGGTAGGGGGGTAGGCTTTTTTTGGGCCGAAGTGGAAAACTTAAATCTGCATCAGCAAGAATCAAAATCCGTTAAAGCGTTAAAAAGCGAATTTAAAGGTTTAAAACGCTCGCTATAACGGGCGGCCAAAAGACCAGCGTTTTTTTTAGCCCATTCAACCCACTTGGTGGAGACGTATTCTCTTGCGCGAAACCTAGACTCAAATTCAGACACAGTCAGAGCGCCTGTCACTGTCAATTTTTGTAGGTGCTTCCGGCGGAAGCGAATTCGACTAAGACCTCTTTCGAGCCAGTACAGATTGCACCTTAAAAAAAACCATCGGTTTCCTGGGCCAAGAATGAATCGATCTCCTTCTTCTTGGAGGTCTTCAAGCCGGCAGGACTTCAACGACTCAACTGGATAGGAGCGGGAGACGCGCTGAGCGACCTGCACTTTCGGGCAGTCATCCAAATCGGAGCGATAGCCTCGCACGGGAGAAGGCTGTAGCCGATAGGAGTCGCTCAGGTGACGGCGGATAGTGCGTCTGGAGACTCCCCGCACGGTTGCAACCGTCTCCTGAGACGCCCCGTAGGGCAAAAACCCCTCAGACACAAACAGGAATCGGCTCGACCGCCCCACTACCCGCGCCAGGTGTTCGCAGGGGGAGCTGAAGAGCTGATGGGGAGCTGGAATCTGGGGGTCTTTGATTCCGTATAGTTTCTTGGCAGCCTCCGAGCGCGTTCCAAAAGGATTGACGCTGCAAACCCTGCGCGACGACTTCAGTCGCGCGGATTCGCAGGTTAGTAAAATCAGAAATTTCAATCCAGGCGACGGCTCCCAGATGGGAGAGACCGACGCGAGCCGCGACTCGCTCCAGGCTACAGTACCAAAGCGACAGATGTCGCCGACACACTGGAAGCGCCAGATCAGCCCCTTGTCACGAGCACCGGCAAGCCACCGACGGACGGTAGAAACAGAACGGTTCGTGGCGGCTGTCAAAGCGGAAAGTCGAAAGGTTGCGCGTCCCTGCCCCAGATTCTCTCCGTGGTTGTCCCAGGAGTCATCCAAAGCGCGAGCCCACAGCCAGACAATCAAATGCTGGCCGTAGTACTCGTACAGGGCTGCCGGCAGCCGCGTCTGTATTCCGGCTCGTTTTCGAGGACTCCCGTTCTTAACGGAATCAACTTCTGCGAGCGTTTTGGAATTTCGCCACTGCAGCGAGCGCTCTTGAGTCAATTCGCAGGGGACAGAGCCTGTGCTGTCGAGCCGGCGCTCAAACTCTTCGGCAGTGTAAGTAACCTTGCTTGCCAGCCCCAGACTAACTTCCGCCCATTCCCCGTTTGAAAGTCGGCGGGCCATACCAGGGAGGCGCATGGCGCGAGCCGGATTGCAAATGTTGGGGTCGCCCCCTGCGACAATCGCTAATTTGCGATTCAGTACCACCCATTTGTGCGCAGCCACCGGCTCGCTGAGGCGGAAGTAAACGTGCAACGATTTCCCGCCGGTGTGAACAACCACACACGGCTGCAGTCCCGTTTGAGTTTGCAGCCTTTGCAGCACCTCCCACTGCGCCTCAATCGGCTTGTTGTCAATTTCGTAGAAGTAAAGCTGGCTTTGAAGCACATGAGAGTTGCTCAGCCCCCCGTGCGGCTGGCACGGGTAGAAGTGCACTGTAGCGCCGGCATCGGACAGAGAGCGGAGGAAGGAGAAGTTCAATGCCTCACCGACGGGTTCCCACTTACTGTTCCCCTGGGCATCCCTGTCGGCGAATCGGCATTCTTGAATCGCAGTGTCAGCCGGTGTTGCTAGCCCAGTAAATACGCGGTGGACTGCGCTGCCGTCTTTCTTTTTGGGCCAGTTTTCAGGGGGAGGGGTGTCCAGATCCCAGCTGGCTTTGACCCAAAGCTCCCCTTCAAAGCCGATGGACTGACTAAACTGGCTCCAAGCTTGGAGACCAGTGAGTCTCGTACCCGCAGAAGATAGCAGCTGCTCACCACTCATTGCTATTCGCCTCCCTCACCGTCGCCGTCGCGTACAGCAAAAATTTTGGCTAGCTCCCGGAACAGCACCGAGAGCGATCTTGCGACAGGTGGCGTTTCTGGCGTCAGCGAGCCGCCGACCTGTAGCCTTCACTCGTTCGGTGCCGACAGCTTCGGGAAAAGCTTTGAAGGCAAAATATACCCGGATTTCCTCGACTATTGGCGAGGTGAAGTGATGGCGGGTTTTGGGACGCCCATGTCGGTCAAATAAAGTCTCAATCCGGCAAAAAACGTAGGTCCAGAGGATTCCCCGAGCTTCCGAGCTGCCAGTGCTTTTGCTCGATCTCTGCGAGTCACCGGAAGACTTCTGTATCCTGCCAACGCCCAGAGCTTGCTTAAATCTCCGCTTTGAGCGGGGTTTCTTTGTGAGTTGGCCGCGCCCAGTTGAGCTTTTTGTGTAGTCCACGATTTGCTTTCCGCCAGAGAGAAAACCCTCAAAGGGGTATATGCGGCACAATATCCACGCCCTTTCCCTTTGGCCAAAATTGAACTGATCAAAAACTCTGTGGTAGGGGGCGAATAGCGGGGAAAACAACAGCTCCAGAAGTTCTTGCTCTAATCGGGCCTCTGTCTGGTGATAGAGGCAGATAGTTCGGGCCAGCGACCGCGTGGCGTCGCTAATCTCTGTAGCTTCTCCTCGCTCCAGCGCCTGCTGGAATTCCCTCTCCCAGCGGGAAGCGAAGGATTTTGCCAATGCCCATTCGCCTTGAGAGTGCCATTGAGCAAGCCAGGCGAAAAACGCCGGCAGCTTGTCCGGGTGGAGGCTCCCGTTTTTCCTATCGCTACTAACTTTGGCCTTGGTTATCCACTCGCCTCGCACCAAGCGCTGTTTTAAACTAGATCGGGCTGCCCCGCTTTTTTTTGTCGTCGATCTGATGTCCAGCAAAAGTGTGCGAATTCTCCTGATCATAGGGTGACGATACTCCACCCAGAAGCGCCTGTCGAGCAGGCGCTCCCACTTTTCGTAGTAGATCGTCGCCATTAAAAGGGAGTCAAAAGGGTCATCTTTGTTATCGGAACCCCCAAATGACTTACGGGTGTCCCGAACCATCGTCTGGTTGACCAGAAGGAACGAGATTCCCCGCTCCTCAAGAGCGGCAAGAACAAACTTGGAATAAGAGCCAGTTGGTTCTAGCACTACAACTTTAGGGTTAAATTCCGACAGAAAGTTGACCATATCGGCGTCTATTGGCCTCCGAAGGTGGCAACTATCAAATGCTGATGATTCATAAAAATCGCGAGGGGGAACAGTGAGCGCTCCAAAAGAGACAAAAATATCTACTATACCTCGACCGATATCGAGGCCAATAACTGGTCTATCCATTATTTTAGGGTGTTTCTGCTTTACTCCCGTAGTAGCCCACGAATCACCCAGGGGCTCAGGAAAGCCCATTTCCATACTGGGGCCTAAGGGAGTTTTGCGGATAGCAGGGGTTTGGACCCCCTGCCTCGCCCGCTTTACTCACAACCCTTGCCCGTGAAGATCAAGGGGGCCGCATGTGCCCATTTTATCCCTGAGGCCTTAAGCTGTGAGTGAGGGGGGTGCGGAACCATCCCGCGACCCCTTCAGGGGGTTTCGGCACTTGGTTCAGAGTGCTCACCAGTTTCCCAGATAGGGAGCCGGTGCCTGCCGGTGCAGGTCGTCAGGCGGGCAGAATACTCAAAAGTCTAGACTTTCAGGCAGCTCATGTCCTGGCCTGTACTCTCTTCGGATGAGCTGCAAGTACATGCAGCGCTGGCACCGTCCATACCAGTGTCTCCAATCGTGAGAGAAAAAACCATTGTTGGTATCGTCGTCAGAGCACCGTGTTCTACAGTGATATGGCCGAATTATATTGAGAAACTCCAGTGCGTCCAGTGCGTCCATTTTTGATATTAACCAATTTTTATTGTCATGTACATCCGACTGGGACTTGGATTCTGCAGACTTGGATAGAGTTCCGAGATTTCTATCAGGGTAAAAGAAGGGTGAGAGCAGAGGACAGTGGCGATCACCTCAGCCATCAGCTTCGCGTACTGGGTCTTCATGCTAACCAGATTAGGTGTTCCTCGTTAGTTTGGGAATTGACAAAAGACAAGCTAATACTATCGTCATTATTTGGCCACTGTCTCCAATGAGCGACAAAAGTGCCATCACGCAGCTCAAAAATGTCGCCGTCGCGGACACAATCAAGGAAGTCCTCTTCAGACAGTTCCTCCTCGGTCGCGGAGAGCCGGAGATCAGACTGGGTCAGTTCAACAACCTCTGTTATGCCTGCCGGCTCGGAGTGGGCAAAATTTTTTGGGTCATAGGCGAGACATCGCTCTTCTGGTGTGTCCCAAGCTACAAAAAGTTTTTGTGCCATATTAGGTGTCCAACGCAGTTATGAATTCACTCACTTTTTACTTCAGAGACTCAAAGAGAGCCCGGAGCTGTGTCCCAATCACGGGCAATTTTTAACAAATCGTTAAGGGTCTTCCCATTCCTGAACTCCTGAGGGAGTCTCACCGGCACGGTGGGGCTCGACCACTGCGGCTTCCGCCCCTGCCCGTTCCCGGCTCCTGCGGTCATTGGGCGATTCCGCACATAATCGCCGGCAGCTGCCAGCGCAATCCGCTTTTGGTAGTCGTGGCAAAGCTCAATCTCTGTTTTGTCGCTGCCATACCGCCTAGGGAAGGTAGCTGCCATGCTGTCGCAGCTGAACAAAAGCGTGCGGACGCTCTCATTAGTGAGGGCTTCCAGTTTTAGTCCAAAGCCGTGCAGGCGCAAGTCGGGCCGAACAGCCTTAATGGAGGCCAGGATATTCCGGATCTCGCGAACAGAGTTTCGTCGGCACACGGAACCAACTCCAACCCAAGCTCCTGAAAGGAGGCGGCTGCCGTATTGGGCGAGGTGGTGGAGGTAGTCGGAGACATCCCATCCTTGCAACACCGGCATGGTGTAGCAGTGCTTCGGGGTCAGCTCTAGCAGGGCGTCATATCGCTCGATCGTCGCTCTCTGGTGGTCTGCCACTGTCCCACCAACTCGCGATCGATGGAGCACAGACGGCTCGCACATGTAGTCTTGGGTCACCGCAGCGAGGAGCTCCCCGCAGGTGCTCCAGCGGAGAACTTGCCCCGCACGCTCTGCCGGGGACAGCCGGTGATCGCCAAATTGGGAAATCTCTGAGAAGGCTCCGCTGTCAAAGATCCAGGGGACTTCGACGCGGAAATCGGACCTGCGTTGTTCCAACGACCGACTCAGCATGACACCGGCTGCCGGGAAAATCGGACTGATTACGGAGACAGCCTGGGAGGGGGTGGTTCCCAGGAAAAAGTAGGGAGGGGTGTTGCTGCCCTGAGCGAGCCTCATGGCAACTACGAGCGATTGCGAACAAAATCGCTTAGGTACCGCAGAGAGGGGGTTAGGGCTCAATGGGTTCCTCCTGTGGACTGAAAAGGTGCAAGAGGTCTTGCCGGAGACGGTCCCGATAGAGATCCAGCTGGGATTCCAGGTCAGGAGTTTCTGCCGGCAGGTCGAGAGCTTTATAGAGCAGCTGGATATTGGCTGAAGAGAGCAAAAAGCTCTGCCACCCAGTGGTATTTAGCTCTCGCAAATTTTTCCCGATCGTTATGTACACGGCAACGTCTTCGCCTCGGGCATGATAAGCAGCCACTATCCCGGGGTTTGCGGGCAGCTTGTGGCGAGACCTCGCCTTTTCCCAGGGTGACAGAGAGAGGGTGTAATAGATTTTTCCTTTTTTAGTAAGAGGTTCGGGGTCCACAGAAAATCACCTCAAATCGCTTCTCATAAAGCTGAAACTTGGCTTGCAGGGTTGCAGCAGTGCCGATGGCGTCAGACTCGAAGTGAAACCGTCTGAGTGGGTACTGCTGTCCTGTTCGGGAGACAAAGACCAGGAGCCAAGGCCGATTAACTGTCATAAGTCATTAAGGGAGTTGAAGAAAACCCGAAGCTGTGCTTGGAGCAGTACCTGGAGTTCAGCCGCGCATCCTAAGTCGCAGGTGAGACAAGCTCACCGGCATCTGCGCAAGGGGCCTGCGACGCTGCGACTTACGGCTTTGACCTGTACGCTCTGCTTAAAGCTCCCTAGGCTGGGGGTGGATTCTGGTGCACCGGCAGCCTTCCAGATGTCGAGGTGCTCACCGGCATCTGCGCAA
>CAZJNL010000001.1:10064-22249 GCA_964546515.1 uncultured Oscillatoria sp. | reverse complement strand
TGCGCAAGGGGCCTGCGACGCTGCGACTTACGGCTTTGACCTGTACGCTCTGCTTGAAGCTTCCCAGGCTGGGAGTGGGTTCTGGTGCACTGGCAGCCTTCCAGATGTCGAGGTGCTCACCGGCATCTGCGCAAGGGGCCTGCGACGCTGCGACTTACGGCTTTGACCTGTACGCTCTGCTTGAAGCTTCCCAGGCTGGGAGTGGGTTCTGGTGCACTGGCAGCCTTCCAGATGTCGAGGTGCTCACCGGCATCTGCGCAAGGGGCCTGCGATGCTGCGACTTACGGCCTTGACTGGTACGCTCTGCTTGAAGCTCCCCAGGATGGGAGTGGGTTCTGGTGCACCGGCAGCCTTCCAGATGTCGAGGTGCTCACCGGCATCTGCGCAAGGGGCCTGCGATGCTGCGACTTACGGCTTGCTCTGTGCGCTCTGCTTGAAGCTCCCCAGGCTGGGAGTGGTTTTGAGATTTCTAAGAATGGCCAGGGGGGCATTCCCCTGATTGGCAGAAGGGAAGGATCATGTGCGCTGGAAGGGCATCACCTCCATAACGCCTCATCGGCTTTTGTTTTAAGTTGGACTTTACGGCCCCGCACCAGCGTTTGGCTCTGGACATCAGACGGGAAGGGGCATCTCGCGCCACTGCGACTTACAGATGCGTTCACAGCTCCCCGATATTCGCACAGACCTAGGCGAACACTGGGGCCTTTTATATACTTTAAATATAGCAAATAAGTGTTTCCGACGCAAGGGGCTTCGGAAAAGATTGGTGTATATGTATAATTAGTAGGTTATATGGCAGGTGAACAGCATGGACACAGTAAACGGGCCAAGCCCAAGAAGGGGACGTCCAAAGTCCAAGAAAACAAAAAACCGCAAGACGGTGAGCCTTTCCATAGATCCTCAAGCTTGGATCTTGCTGGAAGAGAAGGCCAGGAGTTACGGGCTGACGAGATCCGATTTAGTGGAAAGGATAGCGACAGGCCAAAAACTGGAGAAAGAAGCCGTGGGGGAATCCTTCGCCAGTTGAAGGAGGCCAAAGAGGCGCATCTTCGGGACGTGAGGGCACATGCCGAGCGCCTCAAGCTTCGACTGGCTGACGATGAAGATAAAGAGCAAAGCCTTTTGTTAGAGATAGCCTCCATAGAACAAGAGCTTGAAAAGCTGGACAGAGAATAGCTTGCGAGCCGAAGCGATCTCGCTTCGGCATTTTTTGCAATCGGTAACAATATATGTTATATATAAAATAGTACAGACAGTCATTCCCGTACCCTCAGCGTGGCCATCGACGAGCATCTTCTTCTTTTCCTTTTTCTGGGAAGGGGATACTACTACCCCTCCCAACTACCACCGATTGCCGCCCGTTCGCGATGAAGGCCACCACGCCCTGTCTAACGCTCATCGGGCCAGGGCCACTCACAGGATGAGCACCACTCACACATGCAGGGGGTGTGACAAACCCCCTGCGTTCCTGAAATCGAAGCGACTATGGCCACCAGCAAGAAATGCGGCGCTGCTATTGAGTGGCAGACCACCCGCACCGGCAAGCCAACGCCGGTAGATCCAAACGGACCACCCACTGGGCGACCTGCTCACACCCCTGCTGCTTCCGCCGCCGGCGTGCCGGCAGCCAGGGTGCCGATAGTGGTGATGTGGCCTGACCCCCCCACATGAGGCGAATCTTATGAGCGACACCTTTTCTGACGACAGATACGATGCCGGCCAAGAGCCAAACCCTCTCCTGATCACAAGCGTCAGGTTTGGACTTACAAAGAACCAGGGAAACTACGAATCGGCTCGGCTGGAAGCAGAGGCGATGGTAGGGGACAGCAATTCTCCAGAAGAGATTCTCGAACAGCTCAAATCCTGGGTCAGCTCCCGGCTCGGCAGGAGTCCGAAACTGGAGAGCGTGGAGGCAAAGCTCAAGGCTGTACAGGCCGAGATGGACACCTACTCGGACAAAATTTACGCCATCCAGCAGAACTATCAGCTAGGGCTTCGGCGATTCAACGAGCTTAAGTCCAAATACGACGAAGCTAAGAGCGTTCTAGAACGGCACGGAATAGAAGTCGCGGACACCTTCCCGACAAACCCAGACGAAACCCCCTTCTAACCCTATACCTCATTCAAAGCCCCATCGAAGTGGGGCTAGTCCGAGGATGGGCAGGATAGCAAGCTAGCCGTAGGGGGATGGGCATCACCTTTTACCGATGGGTCAAGCAAAGGAGATAAAAATGATCACAGAAAAAGTCCGGGAAATAGCCAGCCAGAGAGCCAAAACCGGCCCGTCGGGGGAAAAGGCTTCTGCCATCCTAGAAGCCTGCTGCGGTATAGTTGAGTAGGTAAGCCTGACAGACTTAAATGTCCCCATGATCCAGGACTCCGAGGATATTTTAATCCAGATAGTAGACGACTTGATGCCAGCACTGGTTGAGTCGGTAGACCGAAAAATATTTGACTTGTATTTGGGAGGAAAAGATGGGTTAAGCCAAGGAGATAATGATAATCATTCTCTTGGGCCCAATTGCTTGCATCTACTGGCAATCGCTGGCACTTAAAAGCCAGCTTATTAATAAAAGCCTGCAGGGCTGTACTTGAGAATGTTGATGGCCAGCTTATGGGCGAACGCTGGAGCGACTGGAGCGACGAAGAAGCCGTAAGCTTCGTGGACAACTCTATGATCACGCTAATAGAGACGATCTCCTTCGTGGCGGGCCGCGATATCGCCTCAATAGAGGCGTACTTCCGCGCAATAGAGACGTTTTGGCTAAGACGCTTCTAACTCAGAGTTCCTGTTATAATCAGGCATGAAGAGTTTTGGCTATCAACAGCCGGGACTCAAAAACAATTAATCAGCGAAAGGATAGCAATATGAGCCAAGCAAAAAAAGTTGCCGCCCTAAAAAGAGGGAATTTGACGGAGGCGAGCCTTGTATCCCTCAAAATTTCTGAGTTAAAAGCCCTCTTTGAGAGGGAGTTTGGAACTCTTTATCCCGCGCATCGACCAACAAAGCATACTAACCGACTGGATCCCTGGAGGCAGGCCATCTTGAGAGCTCAGCAAGACTGGCTCCGGGGGCAAAAGAAGAACAGTGGACACCAATTGTCTCTTTTTGACCTTGGAGTCCTGTCCTCCCGCTCAGTGATGGAAGAGAAATCGACCGTGGGGCGGCCATCAGCTGTCTCCGAGGTTGGGGTTCAGCCTTTGAGCGGCAGCGACGTGCCTATTTCTGTTTCTTCAGCAGAAGCCGACAACCAATCGGAGTCCACCGCCTTCACCGGCGAACCCCCTTCCGTTCCCAATATGTCCCCCTCGCCCCCCGCTCCACCTCCGCCCCAGCAGTCACCGGCAGCTCCAGATGGAGAAGAGTTCGCGTGTGGCAGGCACTCAGCAAACAGCTCGCCAGAATTCTCCCCTTCCCCCCAAGAGAGCCATTCTATGGTTCTCGTCGAGAAGAGCGCCACAGAAACCGTTGCTCGCATGGAAAAATGGGCCTATGAGTTTCAATTGGCGGATAGCCGAGAAATGCTAGAAGATATCGCGCGGCGATATAACGCCTTTTTTGGTTATGACTACGAGACCCGCAAACAGCAGGTGTGGCGGATGCTGAGCGGTCAAGTGAAACGACGGATCAAGCAGCTGATGGCAGCTATTACGGAATCCGAGCCTGCGCCCCAATTTGCCCTCCCCTCTCAAGCGGCAGCGCCGGTGTCGGTTCCCCCAGGAGAGGGTGAGGGTGCTGGTGAGGAGAGCGAGGAGCGGAGGATTGTACCCTTTGTTTTTCGGCTGATCGTGGGTGCCGACGGGCCGGATGCCGGTGGATTTATCTCCGAGCCGGCATCGGTCATTTCAGGGGGGTGTCCTATCGACAATCGGGTCGAGGACAAAGGGGCAGCTGGCTTTGTCGGCGAGCCTCCCGCTCCTGAGACAGAAATCGCACCCCCTGCACCCCCTGCACCCCCCGTCCCACAGCCATCGTCTTTTCCCGAAGACGAAGAAGATCGCGTCGCAGAGGTTCCTACAGAATTCCCCTCACCGAATACCGCCGGAGAGAAAAATTCTGTGGCAGCTGCCGAAAGTGTCGGTGGTGATGTTGCCACAGAATCCAAGCCCCTCTCTCCCGATGTATCGGAGGGATCAGCGGTCAAATCGTTTGCAGTCCTGCCCATTCTCGAAATTGGCGAGCGAATAAACTGCGACTGGCTCTTGGGGCGTCCCGCCCCTGGAACAGTTCTAGGCGTAGGATTTAAGAGCGTGATAGCTCAGCTAGAAGGAGAAGACAGGGAGCGGCACTTCACAGGCAAATTACTTCAGGAATTGTGCCGCCGACACAATCGGCGGATGCCTGTCTGGGGCTACGATTATGCCAATGAGAGTGCAGCTGTGAGTCCTGAGGGCGAGATTGCCATAGAATCCAAGCCCCTCTCTCTGGAAGTGTCAGCGGGAGGAAATTCTGTGGCAGCTGCCGGGAGTGCCGATGGGGATGCTGCCACAGAATCCAAGCCCCTCTCTCCCGATGTATCGGAGGGATCAGCGGTCAAATCGTTTGCAGTCCTGCCCATTCTCGAAATTGGCGAGCGAATAAACTGCGACTGGCTCTTGGGGCGTCCCGCCCCTGGAACAGTTCTAGGCGTAGGATTTAAGAGCGTGATAGCTCAGCTAGAAGGAGAAGACAGGGAGCGGCACTTCACAGGCAAATTACTTCAGGAATTGTGCCGCCGACACAATCGGCGGATGCCTGTCTGGGGCTACGATTATGCCAATGAGAGTGCAGCTGTGAGTCCTGAGGGCGAGATTGCCATAGAATCCAAGCCCCTCTCTCTGGAAGTGTCAGCGGGAGGAAATTCTGTGGCAGCTGCCGGGAGTGCCGGTGGGGATGCTGCCACAGAATCCAAGCCCCTCTCTCCGGAAGCGCCGGTAGAGGGAGATTCTGTGACAAGTACCGGTGGTGATGGTGGGGCTTCCAGCGAAGCTCCCGAACCGTTCCCTTGCTGGCTGACTCAAGCCGAATTGGAACAAGCTGCCGCTCTTCTTGAACTGGGTTTCAGCTTTTTGGGAGATGCTGACGACTGGGCCGGATACACGGAAGAGTGCGGGAAATCCGGCAACTGGATTTTTAGCGTCTCGCCAGGAGAGGAGTGCTCCCTGGAGGCTGAGTGCCGGGGGGCACTTTACGTAAAGTGGCTGGAGACAGACCCAGACTTTGATTCGGAAGGGTTCTTCGAGCGCCAGCTTGAGGCTGCAAAAAAAGCGGTTGAAGACACAATCGCACAACAGCACGCACAACAGCAACTTTGTGCCGACCAGCAGCTCTCCTTGTTCGACCTCGCCCAGTTCGGCGCTCCCAAAGAAGCTAGCATCCCCACCAACAGCCCTGACTCCCCCTCCCCGGAACACCTGCCGCTGCCGCCGGTGGGTTGCTCGACGGAATTGTGGGATAGTCATCCCACAGAACCTGTATCCAAACGGCAGTCAGCAGCCCCAGGACAGCCAGAGCAGTCAATGGGAGAGGGTGATTCTGTGGCAGGTGCGGAGTGGGGGAACACCGGGAGCGATGGCCATAGTTTTTTTGTTGGCCAGCGGGTAATTGTGTCTTTGAAGGCAGGAAAACGGAGCGGCACTGTGGTTTCTGCCCCCTATCGACCAGAAGGAATCGCCTGTCTCCTAGTGCGGGTGCGATTGGATAGCGGAGCGTTCCGGAATTGTCCCGTCGAGATTCTGGAAGCTGTTCCTGGTGAGGGGGACGGCTCTTTGAAGCTTCCACAGGAGATGTCGGCGGAAACTTTGCCGACATCCCCAGTACCGGCATCGGTGGATCTGCCGAGGGAACTCGACAGAGAGAACACCTCCTCGACAGCTTCCGCTCAGGAAGAAATGCTGGCGAGCGCCGGTAGCATCACCCTTGAAGTCTGGAAGCGAGAACTAGAAGAGGCACTAACTGCTGAGTCGATCCTGCAGCTGGCAGCTCGCTATCGGGCGGCATACGGGAACGAGTACGATGATCGTAAAAAAGAAGTCTGGAGCCTGCTGAGTGTTGAGACGCGAACGCGGATTCGGGGACTGAGAAATTCCGGTTCCAAGCTCGTTCCGACAGTTCCTGCTCTAAGCCAGAGTGAGTCTAGCTGTGAAAGTGCTGACAGTAACAATGTCCCCGTTCTTTCGACAGGGCACTTGTCCCAAGAAGACATCCTGAAAAAGATAGCGGGTACGCCCCTGATCCCTTCCGAGGTAAAGCGTTTAGCTCGAGCAGACCGAGTGTGGGAAGTCTGTGGAGCCGGAGACAGCGTTCGACGCCTTGGCAAGATCGAGGGACTGATTAGGTGGATCAAATGTGGCGTTCGAGAATTTCATTTCATCTGGCGGGTTCCCGTTCGGTGGGATGGAAAAAAAAAGGAAGATATCGACGCCCTGTTTATCGAACCTTTCCCTCTGGAAACCTCTGAAGTTGAAGGAAGCTCGGCTGCTAAATCAGCAAAGGTTGGTCTGGCCAAAGAAAGATGGACAGCTCCAGGCCAAAGAGTTGTGCTGACTGAGCAGTTCAAAGGCAAAGACAAAGGAGTCTCTGGAATTCTTGTCGAGCCTCACCGGTTTATTGACGGTAACTTTATAGAGTCTTGTGACACTGACTTTTTTGAGTGGTGGGTGGTTTTCGACAACGACCGGGAGCGGGCTTTGTGCTGCAGTCTTGCTATTTTAGAACCGGAACCGGAATTGGCGAGCGATGACCCGACGCCCCTCCCTAACGATTCTCTTGCTGAATTGCCGCAAGCGCCCCAAGCGAAGGAAGGTGCGGTTGAT
Organism: uncultured Oscillatoria sp.; assembly: GCA_964546515.1. Lineage (GTDB taxonomy): Bacteria > Cyanobacteriota > Cyanobacteriia > Cyanobacteriales > Oscillatoriaceae > Oscillatoria. The sequence continues at coordinate 15,454 of CAZJNL010000001.1, read as the reverse complement.
TCGAGTAATTTGGAGCGCAGCCCTGAGCGCAGTACCTGCGACCCTAAGACTGCAACTCGCCTGAATAAGCTGGAGAAGCGGGCCGCCAAGTATGCGCAGCTAGCTAAACTCGCAAGCAAGCTGGGATGTCGGCGGTGCGCAATTAAGTGGCTCTTCAAAGCGTTAAAGATAGAACAGCAGATAGAACAGGAGCTTAATGTCTAATGGACAACACTTTTGACACTTTTGAACACGCCAAAAACATCGCAGACTTCCTCCGGCAGGAAGAATTCCTGCCCAGACAGCAGGCTTTGAGAGAAGCTCTGTCGAACTGCTGTCAGGTGGTTGCGCTGGCTGTGGAGATTGAGCGCTGAGCAGGAGAAGGCAGAGAGAGAGATTTTGGAAAGGATCCTAAAGTCAATCAACATAACATTTACAGTGATTTTAAATGCCTTGAAATGCAAGGGAGGAGATCCATGACTGCCACTGAATTTCACCTCACCCCGACCGGGCGCGACGCTGCTGCTGCAAAACCTTCTTCCTTGTACTGGGTGGAAACTTACCGGGCCGTCGGTACTTCAGGCACCCGCGTCTATCACTATTTCCGGTTTGTCTGGCGAACGGCGGGGGGGGAAAGCGCACCGTCACTCACATCCCAGGTGGAAACACCCACTCAAGCCTTGCTGCTTCTCGCGCCATCACTGTCGCTATGTGGATGGCTTCCGGCGAGCTGCCAGAGAGGATTGTGGAAGCGATTCGATCTTGGGGCAAGCCAACACTTGAAGAGAAAAATTCCCCAAACCTAATGTGTAAGGTGCAGCAGGATTAGTGTCCTAGTATACGTTGGAGTAGGGTGTGAGACTAGTCGGAGGCGATTTCGTGCAAAATCGTCGCCTGCTGGCAAGCCATCACCACCCGCCCCCGCTTCCGCTTTTGTCACGGAATCTGGGGGCCGGTGCGGACAAAGTGCAAAAACACTGGGAGGGGATTTTGTGCGAAATCGTCGCCGGGCAAGAGCCAGCCTTGTTCAGATTCGGCATAACGCTTCCTTAACTTGCCCCTCTGACACCTCGATATAGCGCTGCAAAGATTTTAGGTCGTGATGTCCGGTGATTTTTTGTATCACGCGCACATCAGTCCCTGTCTGAGAAAGGCGGGTAATGAAAGTTCGCCTCGTCGAGTGCGTTGATATTCCTCGATCTCCCAAGCCTGCCTTCTCCAAGGCGATTCGGAAAAAGTTGTCCGCGTTCCGCATAGACATATGCCGATCTCGGTGACTGCGATCGGGGAAGAGCCACTCCAGGCCAGATTCTGGGCGGTAAGCTTGCAGGGCTACGGCTAAGTTTGGATGGAAGGGGACCTGTCTTGTTTCTTGCTTGCCGGTGGGGCTTGCCTTGCGAGTTGAAGCTCGAAAGGTGACCGCTTCCTGCAGTACCCCTCGTTCAGGGCTTCTATAAACGTCTTTAATGCGCAGCTGCACAATCGCCCCCCAGCGCTCTCCCGTATATCGCGCCACAAACAGTAGAAGTCGGTGCTTAGGGTTGGTCAGGTGTTTAAATATTTTTGCATAATCGGAATCAGAAAGGATGGCCGCTTGGCCGTGACGATTGTTTTTTGGCATAACACAAACTTCCGAAAAAGTAGCTAATTGGGAGAAAAAAGGAATTTTCTCTTCTTTGACAGTAAGATGCTTGCCTTCAATTCTAGGCGAGGGAAGGGTTTGGGGCTATTCTCCCACTTTCCTCTTTTACCTAAAAGACGTATTTACAGTTGTTGGTTTGCTTGCTAGAGTAAAGGAAGCTTACGCAGCCACCTCTCTGAGAAATACTTAAATGGCTAAAGATAGAGTCATCATAACAGTCTCCCTCTCTTCGCAAGTCCACTTGCAGCTAAAAGTTCAGTCTGTTTTACGACAACAGTCAATGCAAGGATATGCAGCCAGCTTATTGGAGCAGGCGATTCTGTCCCATCAGGTAGCGTTCCCGTTGGAATTAGAGCGTCCTCCCCTTTAGTCCCCGTTTTTGTAGTTTTAGTGGTTCGACAGTGAACATATGCAATCCAGCTCAAGTCAGTGTAACAGCAGCCATTGGCGATCCATCTGGAGCAACTACCTCTGTATTTCTTGTGAGTTCAGGAAAAATTACCGTAGCACCTCCAGCTCTTGTGGGACAAAAGCTTAGGGCTATCTCCCTTTTTAACAGATCTCCTACTCAACCTGTTTACGTCTTCTTTGGATCTAACAATGAATATGCTTACGAAATTGCTCCAAAAGGATTACTTACAATAAGGTATTTGGGGTTGATGGCTTTGTCCAGTCAAAATGAAGGAGCTAGCGTATCTGTAACGATTTTCAGTTTTTCCGGATAAAACAAAATGGAAACCTGCAAACACGGGTTCAATTTTTGCCAACATTACCTCCTCTAGTGGTTCTGGAGTTATAGATATTTTAGACACTCGGTCGCTTTCCAGTCGATATGACGGACTTGATACGGCGTGGTATGTTGGAAAAAAACTGTTAATTGAAGAATTACAAATCACAGTCAATCTAGAATCGTTTCCCAAAGCGCCAATTCCAGACATTGCGCCAGAAGACACTGCAGCAGAAAAATTGCTCAAAATTTCACAAGTGGAAATGAACTACCCCTCTTTGGGGCTGGCCCTATACCGGAATTTGGGTGGTCAGTGGAGACGCCAATCCTTCCCAAAAATGCAAAATTATGGATCGGATCGGTATCTGCCTTTACTACAGCCTTACCTGACTATTACAGAAGTAAAGCTCCTAGGAGAAGCGGAAAAACTCGGAATCCAAGTTGTTGACTTAGGAGGAGGCTCTCTGAGAGAAGGCGATTATATTACAGTTACTGGTTCTTGGAGTCAGGTGATTTCTTTGGTACGCAAAGAAACAGGAGTAATCGCTTCAACAATTCCTATCTCCCGCGATTTAAGGCAGGGAGTTGTGTCTCCGATAGCGCCTTTTCGGCCAGGTCGCCGCACTCTTACCCTTCAAAATTACGGAAACGCGCGTGTGTGGTTTCTTCCCACTGATAACGCTAGCACTCTTCAAATAGGAGCCAGTCTGTATCTGGAACCAGGGGGCTCGTCTTATACGTCTTTTGGGGAGTGGATTTTGGACAAGGCAGTGTATGCGATCGCGGAAGGGGACACAAAAGTGGTTGGATATGAAGGGGTGGCGTGATGCAAAGAACTGGAAGAGCTTCCATGAGAAGCCATCGGACTTTAGGGAGCACTTACGACCCTAAAAAAGTAGAGCAGGCTGTTAAAGCAAGTTTAAGTATTGAGTTTCAGCAATATTTTCCGGTGGGCGAGTTACAGCAGGTAAATTCTCCTTTTGGGCCAATTTTCACGGACGCACTGGAACCAGTAGATCCTACGGATTGTGAAAGATGGCCCAGCTCTTTGTATTGCCAACAGGAAGATAAAGCTGATTCTGATAACTGGAAAGTTAGGACAATTGACAAAGTTAAAGAAACTCTTGTTTCTAAATGGATAAGACTTTCCCCTATAGTACCAATTCAGTTTTACCAGGATGGGTGTTTAGGGTTTATCACTATAAATACCAAAGTAGGTCCATTTGCAATGCCCACGATGACTATCGCAAAGTGGGACTATGATGAATGCGGCGACCCACCATTCCCGCCAAACGAATCTGTGCCGCCGCCAAATAGAACTGAAACAGTTCAGTATGTGATCGAACAGCGAATTGATTTAGAAGGAACTGGTCCATTTTTAATAGAAGTAAAGCTAACTGCTGTTAGTAGAGCTACAATAGCCAGTGAGTTTGGGGATGTACCTGAGGAGATAAGAACCCGTATCAGTGAGAAAAATAAATTTTCTCAGGCTGTTTGGGTAAGTGGTAACTCTTCTTCTCAAATCAGACGACTGTACCACTCTCCGATTTATTTAAGAAAGTCAGTCACAAAAACTCTTGAAATCGTAGAATCACAAAAAACCTCCCAAGAAAAACTTGGAAATAAAAGAATATATCACACCTCCAAAGTACAAACTAAAACCTCTCCCATAAGAGAATCTATTAGATAGCATAAATTATTTTGGATCGGAAAGAGATATACCCTTTATTTTTCTTGGAGAAGGGGAGTCAAGTTATAACCTATTCGGCGCTAATAGAGGCAGCGGGTTTGATTCCCTAGATAGTTTTATCAGTGGAGCTACTTATGGGGGAAACCCTGACGGGACAACGTATGCTTCTTTTTGGGACAGGTATTTAGTTATTTACGACGAATCTTATAACCGTCGAAGTAAACGGAATTTCTATACAAAAAGAGCCTCCTCTAAAGCCTTATCAGCCACCCACTTGGACATCATTCTCTTTACTTCCACCTATGGACAATTGCTGTGCCGCTCAATTACGACTGATTCGACAGATCCACAAGTGGATAGGAGCCAATCCAAAAGACAAAATCACGGTTCCCAAAACACTAATCGAGCCCCCAGACAAAGGGATGCTCGGAGCCGTATTAGATTGGATTACCCCTGACAACAGAGAGATAACTTCCCTTGTCGATTTGCTCTTCTGGATTAATGAGCAAAATATAAATTCTATGGGCCAGTGGGGACAAACTTTAGAAATACCGGGAGAGGTTGCTAGCTCAACCCAGGGAGATCAAGTGGAGCTTAAACCCGGAAAAATCTACATTCCCGACATTGCTACGGCTCTAATCCAGATAATTATGTTGCTGTTAAACTTGCAGGATGACGAACCTCAATTGAAAGATCTGGCTATCAAAAATCTACTTTAGTCGCACATGGCCAGACAGCAGGGGATAATGGCTAACTATCGGCTTGATGCCTTGCTTAAAGCTATGGGGGCGAGTGTAAAAGAGAAGAAGGTTGAAATTCCAGCTACTTTTTCAATGCCTGCTGGAGGACCCACTGGCACCGACAATATCGACACGGACAAAGAGTTTAAAGACTTTTTGAAAGAAGGCCAAACTTCTATTCCAGTTGTAGAGTATGGTGATTCGCGAGACTTAAAAGACGATCTCAGGCCGTTACTGGAAGCTGCTGGCGTAATTATGGCCGTTCACACAGTTCGCTACAAACAAAACACAACAGACGAACAGCTTAAAGCAATTCTTAAACGGGAGGTGAGGAAATACTCGACTGAAGGCGTCGGTGATACGGTATCAGGCGGAGACACTGGCGCAGATTGGGATATTTGGCTAGACCGGCTTGAGGAAGGGTTCGGCAATGAAGGGGCCACAGATCCTCTCAACCCTTACGGACGCTCTCGCGACCGTCGCCCTCTGATCCGAGAGATCGGAGAAAGCCAAACAGATATGTGAATCCCAAGGCCAGTGGCAGCTGCCGCCTAACTCACCCCAGCGCAATCCATCCCAGCACCGGCAGCTGCTGGCAATTATGTGCGAAAT
>CAZJNL010000001.1:0-9825 GCA_964546515.1 uncultured Oscillatoria sp. | reverse complement strand
GCAATCCACCCCAGCATCGGCAGCTGCCACTCAGTCCACCCCAGCGCAATCCACCCCAGCATCGGCAGCTGCCACTCAGTCCACCCCAGCGCAATCCACCTCAGTATCGGCAGCTGCCGCCGAATCAACCTCAGAACCTTTGGAACTCTCCCACTACCAAATCCATCACTAGGGACGGATTAGCGCTTCCCGCTCCCTCAGCAGCTGTAAATAGACATCCGAGACGCTCATTCCCGTCTCGCTGGCCAGCCGCTGGAGCAAGTTGCCGCGAGGACGGTATTGATAGGGCCTGCCTCCGCGTCCTTTAGTTCGGCGGATAGCCCTTCGGGAGCAAGTTGAAAGTCGGTCGTAAAGCAAAAAATCCATAAGAAAAATTTATCCCGAAATTTTTTTCATTTGCCACGCTTATGTCTTAAGGAGGAACCCTACGGTTCCAATTTAAGACGTTAAATCCGCGACAAACCTTAAAAGCTTCCGGAATTTCCAGAATCCGGTATTGACGGGAGAAGAAGAGACAGTTAGAGTAAAGGAGAAGTGCGCAAAATCTTGTTTATCCTTGCGCCTTCGTTACAAGATACATGGAAATTGGACAGACGCTCCCAAATTTTTTGCTGCGCCAAATTTACACGCCCGGCGTGCCCTTTGAAGGAACGGGGAAAGACCCAAAGAAGCCTACGAAGTTATTAAAGGAAACTATGCCTTAGTTGCTCTCTTTCCAGAAGTCATAACCCAGGAATCTAAAGAGCGACTGATCGATCTTAAGGAGTTGGAGCCTCAATTCAACGACCTTGAGGTTGTCGTCCTGATGGCTGGCGGCTATGATCAGAAAGGGAATCTTTGGTCAGACTGTAAAAACTTAGAATTCCCGGGACTTTTTTACGCTTTTCTGGGGTACGATCTCTACGGTATAGAAGAGGTCAGCAGAGGCAATGCAGCGAGCTACATGACTCTGTTTATTGGGCCAGATTATAAGCTGAGGGCCAAGTTTGGCCCTTTGGAAGCCGCTAAGACAATTTTGGAAGAAGTGAGGAAGCTGGTTAATGCCTCTCAGATTTCTCCGGAGAAACAGGACGATACTCCTGAAGGGTTGCCCCTTGTAGCCAAATTGCCTAATAATTTTCCTAAAGGATCCTCTTTTGCGCCGGAGTTGATCGAGGAGCGGAGCGGTGATGGCGATAGCGATAGCGATCTGACTTTAGTTCCAGAGAAGGCACCCGAAGGTGAAGTTCCCGCAACTAACGATTCCACTAGTGCGCTTGGGGATGAGGAACTTCGCAGTGCAGTTTTGACAAAATCTAGCATCTTAGATCCAAGACAGACAGAAATTGGAGATGGAGATCAAGAGGAGTTACAAGACGATAGTTTTGACTCTTACGAAGAAGCGGAGGAGGAATAGTCTATGCCTTCAGCATCAAGCAATAAATATGCAGAGAAGAGGCTCGTTTATGTTAACACTAAAATTGTTAACATCCCGTCTTCTGGTGAAGGGGCTTCGGCTGGGACCCCGATTAAATACGGATTCTGGACAAACGTTGACAATTCCCAGGACGCAAACTTAGGGCATACTGTCATTGAACCCGGTCAGTATTTCACTCCTCAACAAGGTCTTGTTCTTGGAGCAAGCTACCCAAAACCGAGTAGGGCTTCCCCGCGGTTTAGCGCTAGGCAGAATTTATACCTATTGTTCGGACGAAAAAATTAACTAGCAGCATTTCGTTGGAACGTTGTACGCCCAAGGAAAGGTTCTCCGGCAATTATTAACGCTTCTCAAAAGTTCGTTAAATCAGTTTATGTCACCATTCAAGGGGTTAAATACGGATGGCACATTCCCGTCGCGACTTTTGAAGGCATAACTGCCTCTGATCTAACGAAAATAGGTGTGAAGGAGGTTACTGAGTCGGAGAAAGACGAAGTTGTTTTTGGGGCTAACGTCCCCAGACCTCCCAGAGCGAAGTTACTAAAGACAATTGCTCCCGCTACAGCTGGCGGTGCCGAGACGGTCAACGCTTTCACTACCTTCTATGACCCTTCTAAAGCTGACGCGATAGCCATGTCCGGTAATGGATTAGATTGGACACACACTAAAAATGGGCGCTATACTGCAAGGTGATGGCTCTTATTTTGCCTGGCTCCCCTGAATACGAAATGACGTTAGGTATGTTGCCCCTTGGTTGGCAACATGACGCCCATCGCTTTTCCGGGAATTACGCTTTCGTCGCCGACAGCGAAACCGGATTGCTGCGTACTGTTGACGGTAGGGGCTTCCAGGAGTACCTTCTCGGCGGCGAGTACGATGAGCGTCTTGCCCAAATGGGTTACGGAAATTCTGACGACGACTTGCCAATAGAATGGGGAGACCTGAGCGACATATCTGAAATGGAGTTTTGCTGGATTGACTTCTAATGTGGCAAAATCTCGGCACTCTAACACCCAACTTGCAGTGGCAGACTTTCGCCCTTCATTCTGATGGCGTTACTGTACTCAAGGTTACGTTTCAAATTCCTGGCGGGGATTTTTCAAAAGCCCAGTCTTTTGCTTGGTTCCGTCGGGCGTGGCGTGGAACAGCCCCTTTGCAAGTGGACAAGTCGGTTCGGCTTTATCCGAAACCAGAACACCAGATTATTGAAGCCCTCATTCCCCTGGATTTCCGGCAAATAGGGCCAACTCAAGCAGAATATCAAATCAAAAGAGGATTTACCAGGAGAGAAGTCATTGCAGAACCCCTTTGGACAGTTACTTTGGAAGCGTTAACTCTTTAGAATACCAGTGCCTATTGTTGTCGCTAAAGCCGGGTTTATCAGCGCTATTGTCAGCAAGGCAATTGGGGCTAAGTCTCGGGTGACCGGCATTTACAAGACCGGGGGAATCAAGGGCGTGCTGGTTGCCTTGGCGAAAGCGGTGGGAGGGGCAATCCTAAAAGTCTTAAGCATTACGGCCATTGTCCAGTGGGTTCAGCAGGCAGGGATCTTCCTTTACAATTTCAACTGGAACACGACCGACGAGGAGCTTGATCAGCAACTACAGTCCAGCCTAAACCAGCTAGCGTCTCTTACTGGGTCAGCAGCTGGGCGAACCCTGGGATGGGCCGTGTGTGGGGCAGTCCCTGGAGCGGTCATTGCTGCGATCAATCCGGCAGCTGGCGCTATTGTTTTAAAGAACGTTGGCGAGCCGGGGCTTGAAGAGGTTGTTTCGGCATGGGTTGGGCTGCTAAGGTCGTCGGTTTCTATCGGGTTCAGGAGCTTTGTTATATGGGGTTTCAAGAACCTGAGACGTTGGTTAAAGAGTCCTAATAACACTATCGCTAAAGCAATTTTTTGCGAGTTATTTATGAATAATTGGGGCGAAAAAGGGCAGATTGTCTCTAGCAAAATTTGTGGGGGATAGGATAGCATCTATCCCAAGCGAAACAATTCGAGCCTTTGTGGAGTCCGCCTATGAGGAGTTTTGGGAAGCGTGCGCTGAAGCGAGTTTTGTTGTGGCGAATTCTTTAGACACTTTTCTTGCTTTGCAGAGAGAGTCCCGTCGGGAGGAGATAATAGGGAAAGAGCGAATTGTTGAAATCACCCCAGACCGAAGCGTGCCGTCACAAAAAATTGTCCTTGCCGGCAACGAGCGGACTTTGATGCCGATAATCAGTTCGGCCATAACCACTCACCAACTTTTGGACCAAAAAGACGTAGGCCAGATTGTCGGTTCACCGATAGAAGAATACTATCGGCGCAAACCTGGGGATCTAGAAATAATTGTTAAGTTTTACAATTCGCAGACTCCTCCGCTGTCAACAGACAACCGCGTTGAGGCGAGTTACCGAGTTCCGGATGTTTCCCGAACCAATCTGGACTGGCAGAAAATTAAAGCCGCTTGTGGGGGCACCACTGGATTCATGTACGGGCCGTGCCGGGTTACTTATAATTTAGACAACGGCAGTAATATGGCGGTTTATGCGTCCAGCCATTCAGAAGCTAAGCAGCTGCTTGATCGGCTCCTCACCTTGTCCCAGGCTAAGATCACTTCAGTCTTTGAAGGTAAAGAGGCTGACGGAGGCAACCGCAGCACCGCCGACGGAAACACCAAGCGAATTGTTAAGCTATATCCCTATAGTGTTACAGTAGTTCATGCCAGGAAGACCTCTGACCCCGCACAGGGTAGGAAGCGCCTGTCTGATGGCGAGCGGGTCGTTTACCGCAAGGCGGTTTTCCCTTTGTGGACAGACTCTAAGCCACCTAATTATGATGATGTTATCAACGACTTATTTGTTGGTTGAGTTCAGAAGGATCCCCATCTAATGCAATGTTCGGATTTGATCTCTTATACAGTCCCACCGCCTAGACTTGAGTGGGTAGATGTCGGTGGAGAGACGGATATGGTTCCCCATGCGGGCTACAGGGTTAAGGGAATTGGAAAGTCTGTTTTAACTCTTCCCGATTCCACTGAGTCTCCAAATGGCTGTAGAATCCTGGTTGATGGCCACAGTGGTGGCTGGGAAATACGCTGCAACATTGGGCAAAAAATAGCTTTTGGCAGCAAGGAGACTTCGACTAATCCTAGTGTCAGAGGGGTGCGATCGAGTCACCCAAGCAATTTTGCCGAGTTCTTGTACACAGGTCAAGGAATTTGGAAGATAGTTAATGCTGTTGGGGTGTTAGATTTATTTTAGGGTTACAGATGGAAAGAATCATTGCCAGTGTAGAAAGACTTGTTACTCTGGGCATGGTAGGGGTTTTGGGAGGTTTTTTTTTGGGCACGCCCCAGAACTGAGGCCAACTTTAATTGGCGGAGCTTTAGTGGGGGCCGGAGCGATATTAAGCGTTCCTGGGCGGGCCCCTGTTGCCAAGAAAGGGAAAAAAAGGAAGAACAAGAACAAAGGACAAAAAAATGAGCAAATAGTTCAGGAAGACTAAAAATTCGCAAAAAGCTTGAAAGTATATGGAATACTGTCAGTGCTGCCTAAGTTGTTTTAAGAAAAAGGAAGAGGTAAATATGGCCATTACCCCGTTTGGTTCGGACAAAAAACTTACGGAACAATCTTTTGAAGCCCTGCAAATCCTTCAGGCGGTAGACAAATCAAAAGTGTTAGAAATAAATGCAGAGGTTCAAGCTGAGCTATAGAGGAGGCGCTTAAACAAATTCATCGGCGCAGGCAACAAGAAGCTAGTGCTTTAAGGGCTAATGCCCTTAATCAATTGATACAAAAATTGACGCCATAACAAGTATTTGAATTAATTCAACAAATTCAACTATCGGAGTAATTATGGGGCTACAGAATTCTTTCGATCAAAGGCTTGTGGACGGACTTGTAGTTGATTTTACAGGTAGCGCTACAGGTGATATCTACTTCCGAAACAGCTCAGGTCAGTTTACCCGACTACCCATTGGGAGAGCTGGTCAGATTCTTGCAGTTTCCGCAGGGCTACTTCCAGTCTGGCAAGCGATAACTCTGCCTAACGGCTCTGTATTATTGGCCCAACTGCAAGCAATACAGACTGGGCGGTTACTGGGGCGCAGTTCGGCAGGAAGTGGGACGGTTGAGGAACTTGATTCGACTGCAGCGCTAGCGTCCTGGGTTTAGGAACTGCCAGTCTTGTCAATACTGGCACTAGCGCGGGGAACGTGCCGGTGCTTGATGCTGGTGGCAAACTCAGTTCCGGTGTTATTCCTTCAATTGCTCTGAGTTCTGTCCAGGTTGTTGTTAATCAGGCGGCTAGGCTGGCTCTTTCCAATGTCGAGCCGGGGGACTGCGCAAAGCAGTCCGATAACGGACTGACTTATATGCTTTCCTCTCTGCCGGCATCAATAGATTCAAACTGGATTACGAGCGGCGACACGACAATTGACGCGGCAGATATTGTTGCTGGATTCATTTCTCCAGCCAGGCTTGGGACTGGATCGGCCAGCGCCACTACAGCGCTAATGGGAAGCCAGCAGTATGTGCCCTTAGGGCCGTGGGCTTTTGCAATCAATCAAGTGGTGTCAGCCAACACAGCAATGACCCAAAACACTATTTATGACGCGAATGGCTCAACGCAGATAACACTTACTTTGCCAACCGTAGCTTCAGTAGGGTCTATTCTTCAAGTGTGTGGCTTAGGTGCGGGAGGTTGGAGAATTGCTCAGGGGGCGGGGCAGCAAATTGTTTTTGGTAAATTTTCCACTACTTCAGGAACGGCAGGTTATCTTGCCTCAACGGACTCAAACAACGTTGTGACACTTAAGTGCCGTAGCGCTAATATTGCTTGGCAAGTAACAAGCAGTGTAGGGGTTCTAGATATTGCGTAAAATGCAAAAATTATGCCGTTTAATACTTCTAGTGACAATTATGTCCCTCCCGATGTGACAATGGATTCCGAAAATATTTCTTGGGACAGGCTAACAGGAAATCCTAGAATAATTCCGCCTACAAATTCAACCTCGGCAATTCAGGCACTAAAAGCGGATGGCACAACGCCAGTCTTAAATATCGATACAACGAATAGTAACGTGTCGGTGATAGGCGGGTTTAACGCGACGAATACTACAGCAGGCTCGCACGGTAACGCTGCGAACCTAAGGCTGGTAGCCTCCGTTCCCGCAACCGGGACTTTTTATAATAAGGGTGTTTTTAGCTATCTGCACACTCAGATCAGCTCTGGAGTCAAGGACGACGGCTACAAGATGGCCGGGCATTTTCAGTCACTTGGCAATTTTATTTATTCCGGCGACTCTGGAACGTTATCTACCTTGTGCGGCGTGTGGGTTCAATATGGGCACTATAATTCAACCTCTTCGATGCCGAACACTACGACAGCGATAGGCGTCCAGATTAGTCCCTACTCCTTTACTGGTACTATCGACTCTACGTATGATTTGTACGCGAATGACACATTCGCCCTAGGCAACAACGGAATAATTGCAAACAGATACGGGATATATATCGACGGGGATAACAAGACAAACTACTTCGCCGGCAAACTTGGGATTGGTACGAAAGCACCCGACTCCCAATTAACGCTGAGAAGCGAAACGGTGACTAACAACGCCAACTACCTTACCCAGGAAAACTATACCTCCAGTGTGAGAGGGCCTACTTATGTTTTTAGGAAGGCGCGTGGCACGGCATCAAACCCGGCAAATCTTGTTGGGGGTGACGAGATTGGCACGATTTACCCAATTTTCCGTGCCCATAACCAGTGGTCTTTGGGTGTTAGCCTACAGTGGTTGTACACCGGCGACAATACAACCTCAAAAAGTGAGTTGCGTGTTGGGTCCGCATTGCGCGTGAAATCTACCAATGGGGTTCTGTATGTTCCGCTGTCGGCTGCGCCAAGCACCCCTGAAGAAGGGGAGGTCTATTACGACAGTTCGCTTAAGAAGCTGCGTTGTTTTGACGGCAGCACATGGCAGAACTGTTGGTAATAGGAGGCCGCTTAGAGCGGCTTCCGATTCCTTCTTTCTAGAGTAGCTGCCTGCATGGCAACTGCCGGCCCTGGGACAGATTTTGTGGTGTCTGCTGGAGCGAAAGCGTCCCAATAACAAAGCTATGGGGACTCAGGACAAATTTTGCACGCAGGTAGATATCCTTCTCTGATCTAAAATATTACCGTAATTTAATAAAGACTAACAACGCGATATGGAAAAATCAATTCCTTTGTGCCGAACAGGCACTTGCTGTCCTTCCTTCTCTACCGTTTCTGTTGACGGCGAAACTCATTTTGTCATTTCTGAAGGACAGTTCAAATTAACGCTTTCATCGGCGCAGGTTGAATATCTGATAGATGTCTTTTTACACTGTAACTCCAACGATTCTCAGGACAAAGACCGTGCAGTTGACTGATTTTGTTCTAGCTTTTCTGTTTGCGTGCGGGTGGTACTGACTCTTGTTTGAATACAAAAAGACAGAGCCTTTCCGGATCTGGCTGCGACAACACTCCTGGGGAGAGGAACTGCTCGGCTGCCCCTACTGCCAGTTCTGCGAAGCTGGACTCTTAGCCTTGGGTTCTCTGAGGCTAGCTGGAACTCCTCTTCCTTTACTGGCTTTTCCTCCAGCGGTTTTGGCGATAGGATTTTTTGGACTTCTATCTTACCCCTGGATAGAGGGGGGTGTGCGGAAGTCAGAGCAATCCCACACAGTTCCGTTGAGATTGCCGGTTGAGACAGACTCCGAAAAGGCGAAAATTGCAGTCCAGATGGCCCAAACTGAGTGATGGGCTGGCAAGCCCAGTATCAGCTCATGACCCGCTCTGCTATATCTGAGCTGAGTGTCTTGAATAAACCCTGGCTTCTCTGGAAAGCCGGGTTTTCTGGCAGACAAGGCAAGACTCTGGGGATTTATCCCAGAATTAGGGGCGTCATAGGTCAAGCGTGACAAATCCAGCACCGAATCCAGCCAATCCCTAATCTCTTGCTGAAACAGCCCCATTACACCGGCTAGGATAGCGGCGATCGCACCCAGCAGACCGACAATATGTTTTGGTTTCCAGTTCTTCATGGGGGATGGTACTTTGGAAGGTTCAGTTCCAGACTGGGGTGCCGGCGTGCCTGGTGCCGGCGGTGCCGGTGATGGCGCAGCAGGATTCACCGGCACCGGGGACAAACCCTCGACCGCTTGCAGCGCCTCTACTGCTGTGGGGTAGCGCTGCCGGCAGTCCTTGCGCACCATTTTGTCTATAACATCTGCAAGGGCGTCGCTCACTTGCGCCCGGTTGCGCCAGACGATCTCACCCGTAGCCGGCTCTTCCGGAAGTCCGCCAGATTTCGGATCTGGATTTAAGCCGGTCAGTGCTTGAATCGCAATTACGCCCACCGCATAGACATCGCTGCTGAATCGGGGTTTGCCGTTGGCTTGCTCGTCTGGCATGTAGCCCCGTGTGCCAATCGCAACGGTGCTGGTGACTTCCCCCTCAGGGTTAACCGACAGGTTTGGGATTTCCTTGACAGCGCCAAAGTCAATCAGGACTATTTTGCCGTCAGACTGTCGCCGGATCAGGTTTGCCGGTTTGATGTCCCGGTGGATGACCAGCTGCGGGTGGACAAAGGCCAGCACCTCCAGGATGTCCCGCAACAGGGCAATCGCCTCAGCCTCGCGCAGGGGCGCTGCCACCCCACCTTTACCTCTGGCGGCGAGCTCTTGGCTCAAGTCATTTCCGGGGATGAACTCTTCTACTAGATAGAACTGCTGGTTTTCCTCAAAGTGGGCCATCAGTCGGGGGATCTGTTCGTGAGTGCCCAGCCGGTGCAGGATTTCCGCTTCTTGGTCGAATAGCCGTTTCCCCGTCTGCAGGACAAATGGATTGCTCGACTGGGGCTGCAGTCGCTTGACGGCGCACTGGGGATGGTTAGGTAAGTCCCAGTCTTCTGCTAAATAAGTCTGGCCAAACCCCCCGCTGCTCAGTTCTTTAATAATGTGGTAGCGCCCCCGCAGTCTTGTGCCTAGCATCTGCTTCCCGCCGCATCACCGAATTCTCTATCGTGATTGTGCCACAGATGCCGGCCCTGTCCAGTGGCACCGGCTCACCTGCACGGCGGCGCATCTATATATATAAGTGTCAGACTGGCATTGCACCCACGGAGACGGGGATGAACCCGCCTGTTTTTTCGCTTGGGGGTGGGGTTCTCGGCTCGCACCTGCTTCCCGCCGCATCACCGAGCTGTCCATCCTGGTTTGGCCACAGATGCCGGTGCTGTCCAGTGGCACCGGCTCACCTGTCCGGCGGCGCATCTATATATATTAGGACTCACGCATTAAGAGTCTCTAACCCCGATCCCCCCTAGCCCCCCTTAAAAAGGGGGGACTGATACTAGCCCCCCTTTTTCAGGGGGGTTGGGGGGATCTAAGACTGGCAGTTTTGC